>CAZSTM010000184.1:0-7677 GCA_964609635.1 uncultured Gemmatimonadales bacterium | reverse complement strand
AACCGGGAAAAACTGCAGGCAGATGAAGTGCTCGCACAGCTGAGCGATCCGGACTCTTTTCGCTCGCGGGTTTTTCACCCGTACTGCAAGCTTATCCGAACCCGCACCTGTCAGAGTGCCTTTCATCCCAACGCCGAATGCCGTATCTTGCACCCGGGGCCGAAAGTATTCGCAGCAGTGAGAGAATCGGCCGAGCAGGCCATCTACGCCTTGACAAATGTCTCTGCAGCCGGGATCGAGGTGAATCTCCCGGCCAATGATATCCCCACAGGACTGACCGACCTGGTATCAGGCGAACCGGTCGAGTCCGACAGCCTGGAACTCGCCCCTTATCAGGTGGCCTGGCTAAGCAGCAAACCTGGAGCTTGACACACACCGCGAAACAAGTTGATCGCAGATCCCAAGATGTCGGCGAAACTACTCGTTTATACTTCATCCGGGAGAACCCTCAACCGTTGAAAACTAAAAAATTAAGTGCCCTGATAGTCGGCCCGATGCCGCTGCCGCCATACACCGGGGGTATCGCCAGCTTTTTAAACGCCCTGAGCGACAGCCCCTCGTTCCGGGAGATCCGGGCAGGCTATGTCAACACTTACACCTCCGACCGGGTAAGGAACAGTCGCTTACTGCGGGCGCTGGCGAGCCTGCGCTTTTTCGCAACCCTGGTCTTTCGCCTGCTCACCTTCCGTTACCGGCTGGTCCATCTCAATTCCTCGGCCGGCAGCTCCTTTTTTGAAAAATCACTGATGCTCCTCTGCTGCCGGATTTTTAACGCTCGAACGGTAATTCATCTCCACAGCGGCAGATTTCCACAGTTCTATGACAGCATGCGGTTTAAAAGCCTGGTGCGTTTCTGCCTGGAGCGTGCCGATGCGGTGTTTGCGGTAACGGACGAGTCCAGGGAGTTTTTCGAAAAGATTTGCAGCAAGCCGGTGTACCAGGTGCCGAACTGCGTAGAGCCTCATTTTTTCGAGCTCGAGCCGCATCAGGATACTTACACGGATATCCTGTACACCGGGTATATCGAGCCCGAGAAAGGGATTTACGAGCTTTTCCGGGCCGTGGAATTGTTACGTTCCCGAGGGTGCCACAGCCGGGTGGTACTGGCAGGCGGAGAGAAATCCGCGGGCTCTTTTTCCCGGGCGCGGCTCCGTCTCGAAGAGGCCGGGCTTGAAGGAGTCGAGCTGACCGGGGAGCTCTCCCCCGGAGCCGTGGCCGAACTCTGCCGGCGCAGCGGGATATTTGTCATGCCCTCGTATTCAGAGGGACAGCCTGTCGCTCTGCTCGAGGCCATGGCCGCGGGCCTGCCGGTGGTGGCGACCGCTGTGGGCGGCATACCGGAGGTGGTGGCCGATGGACAGAACGGCCTGCTGATCCCGCCCGGCAGCCCTGAAAAACTGGCGGAGGGCATTCTCCGGCTGCTGGATGATCCCGAACTGCGCCGTCGGATGGGAGAAAAAAACCGGCGGCAGATGCTCGAAACTCACCATGCCCACCGAGTAGGGGAGATCATAGTCGGACTCTACCGCTCGATCCTTTCCGGCGGCGAACATAAAGATGCTGCACAATAACATGTCAGGCTTGAAATTATTCACCGGCAACAAACTGGAAACCCTGGCCGGGCAACTGGCCCAATTGCTTTCGAATCCCAAGCCGAATGCCCTGGAACCGGAGATCATCGTGGTTCAGAGCCAGGGCATCCAACGCTGGGTTTCCATGGAGCTGGCCCGCCGCCTGGGTATCTGCGCCAACTGCCGTTTCCCCTTCCCCAATGCTTTCGTGCAGGACATTTTCAGCCGCGTGCTGCCCGGCCTGATTGAACCGGAAAAAAACTTTTTCGATCCCGGGATATTGACCTGGAAGATCATGCAGCTGGTGCCGGGGCTGCTGGACAAGCCTGCTTTCACAGGGCTCCGGGCTTACCTGGACGGGGACCGTCTGGGACTGAAAAGTTTTCAGCTGGCCCAGCGTATCGCCCGCACCTTCGACCAGTACCAGGTTTTCCGGCCGGAGATGATTATTCAGTGGGAACAGAAAGACTTCCGTCCCGGTACCTCGGATCAGCGCTGGCAGTTTGAGCTCTGGCGCGAAATCGCTCAAAGTACCGCAGGCCTCAACCGCGCAAGCTCGAGAGAAAAATTTTTCGAATGGGTGGAAAACCCCACCGTAGAAAAAGAAAACCTGCCGCAGAGGGTCTTTGTTTTCGGCATTTCGAGCCTGCCGCGGTTTCATCTGGAAATTTTAGCCGCTCTGGGCCGCCTGATCGAGGTCAACCTCTTCCTGATGAAACCTTCGCTTAAGCCGGTTTCATCCGAAGACGAACTCCCCGGCGAGGGGAAAAACAGCCTGCTGGAGTACATGGGAACGCCGGGCCTGGAATTTCTTGCTGCCGGCCGGGAGCTTGCCGGCTCTGTCAAAGAGTTTTTCCAAGACCCGGGAGAATCCACTCTGCTTTCCTGCCTGCAGTCGGATATCCTGCACAACCGCTCGAGGGGCGGCGTTCGCGGCGACCGGAAAACCATCGAAAAACAGGACCACTCCATTGAGATGCATGTCTGTCACGGTCCTCTGCGCGAAATCGAGGTGCTGCGCGACTGCCTGCTGGCCATGTTCGAGCAGGACAGCTCTCTTTGTCCCAGGGACATCCTGGTAATGACACCGCAGATCGAGTCCTACGCGCCTTATATCCAGGCCGTTTTCGATACCCAGGACCGGGAGCGGATCCCTTACAGTATCGCAGACCGAAGTCTCAGAAGAAGCAGCCCGATTATCGATAATTTCCTGGCAATGCTCGAGCCGGGCAGCACAAGATTAGGGGCTTCACAGGTGCTGGCCTTGCTGGAAACCGAGGCGGTCAAGCGAAAGTTCGCCCTGTCCGATGCCGACCTGGAGCTGGTGAATCATTGGGTGGAACAGACCCGGATCAAGTGGGGTATCGATGCCGGTCACCGCGGCAGCCTGGGCCTGCCTCAGTTCGAGGAAAACACCTGGCGGGTCGGGCTGGACAGGCTCCTGCTAGGCTGCGCCATGGCCGGCGGCGGGGAGCGAATGTTCCAGGACATCCTGCCGTACGATGATCTCGAAAGCGCGCAGACCCGGGTCCTGGGGCAATTTCTCGAGTTCATCGGGCGGCTTTTCAAGCAAGTGAAAACTTTCAACAAGGCGCGGCCCTTAAGCGAATGGGCCTCGAGCCTGGCTGATATGCTGGAGGGTTTCTTTGAGCCGGACGAGGAAACCGACAGCCAAGTGCAGTTGATAAGGGACGTGCTCAGTCAACTGGCAATTAAAGGGGAGCAGGCGGGTTTCACCGAAAAGGTGGGGCTCGAGGTTGTCAGGTACTGGCTGGGCAGGCAACTGGAAGAGAAAATTTCCGGGTCGGGCTTTATAACCGGGGGCGCGACTTTCTGCAGCATGGTACCCATGCGCAGCATCGGTTTCAAGGTGATCTGCCTGGTCGGGATAAACGATGAAACCTTTCCGCGGTCCAGCGAGACCCTCGGTTTCGACCTCATGGTTCGCTCGCCAAAAGCCGGGGACCCCTCGCGCAGGTACGAAGACCGGTATCTTTTTCTGGAAGCCGTCCTCTCGGCCGGGGAAAAACTGCATATCAGCTATGTCGGCCGGAGCGACCAGGATAACAGCAGTATCCCTCCCTCGGTGGTGGTGAGCGAACTACTCGACTACCTGGAGCGAGGTTTCGCCCATCCGGAGGAAAACATCCTGGACCATGTGATAACCAGCCACCGGCTCCAGGCTTTCCACCCGGATTATTTTCGCGGCCAAAGCGGCCTGTTCAGCTATTCCGAACAGAACCGTGACGCCGGCGCCCGGTCGCTTGAACCCAGGAAGCCGGCCGGCCCGCTCATCATCCCGCCTCTCATAGCTCCCGAACAGGAATGGAGAATCGTTGAAATCGAGAACCTCTGCGCTTTCTTTTGCCACCCGGTGAAGTTCCTGCTCAAACAGCGGCTGGGTATCCGCCTCTACGAGAGCGAGAAAGCGCCCGAGGACCGGGAAGCTTTCGACCTGGTTCAACTGGAGAGATATCAGCTTAAAGATGAGCTGGCACAGAAAGGGCTTGCGGGCCGGAAGCTTCGTACCTTCTACACCGGGGCGCGGGCTGCGGGGCGGCTGCCGCATGGCGCGGTGGGACGGTATCTTTACGGGTCGACCAGCGATGAGGTGGAAAGGTTCCTCGAGGCGGTGCGCTCTTTCAGCGGCCAGGAGCCGCTCGAACCGCTGAATGTCGATCTGGACCTGGATGAATACAGGGTAATCGGCAGGCTGACAGACATACGCCGGGAGGCCCTGGTACGTTTCCGCCCGGCAGTTGTCAAACCTGGGGACAGGCTGCGCACCTGGCTCCATCACCTGTTCCTCTGCGCCCTGAAACCCGAGGGTTATCCTGAGACCAGTGTTTTTTTAGGCCACGATACTCAATGCCGTTACAGGCCGATGGAGGGTGCAATAGAACTCCTGGCCCGCCTGGTGAGATTCTACAGGGAGGGCTTATTACGGCCCTGGAAGCTCTTCCCCCAGGCATCCTGGAGCTTCGCCCGGGCAGTGGTCAAGGACAATAAAACCCCCCGTCTTGCATTGTTCGATGCCCGCAAACTTTGGCAGGGAAGCGACTTTAACAGGGGCGACCTGCAGGATGCCTATCTGGAACTTTGTTTCGGAAGAGGCCAGCCGCCTCTGGATGAAGAGTTTCAACAGGCCGCCCTGGCAGTTTACCGCCCGCTGATAGAACACCAGGAAGAGATCAAACTATGAAAGATTTCGACCTTCTGAAAAGCCCTCTCAAGGGTACCAATCTGATCGAGGCCAGCGCGGGGACCGGGAAGACTTTTACCCTTACCGGCATTTTCCTCCGGCTGGTGCTGGAGCAGGCGCTTTCAGTGGATCAAATCCTGGTGGTCACTTTCACCCGCGATGCCACCGCGGAACTCCGCCAGCGCATCAGGGAATCCCTTAAGGACTTGACGGCCCTGATCGAAAATCCGGGCGGCCGGGGGGAAGAATTTCTGGAGCGGCTTGCCGCCGAACACCTGGGCGACCACTCGCGCAGAAAGTTCGCTTATGAGCGCCTGAACGAAGCGCTGCGCAATTTCGACCAGGCCGCTATCTCCACCATCCACGGTTTTTGCCGGCGTATGCTCCAGGAGAACGCCTTTGAAAGCGCCAGCGCCTTCGATACCCAGCTGATAACAGACCAGAGGGAGTTGGAACAAGAGGTTGTGGAGGATTTCTGGCGCAGGAATTTCTATGATCTCCAGGCTGAGTTTATTCAATACGCCCGGGAAAAAGAAAAAATCAACAGCCCACAATATTTTCTTAATCTGCTGAGAAGCTCCCCGCATCCTTCGCAGTTGAGGATCATTCCGCAAATCACTCCGGACCCGAGAGAAAAGACCGAAAAGCTTATCGGAGAATTCAGAAAAGCCTTTCACCGGTCCAGACAGGCCTGGCTCGAGGCCGGGGAAGAGGTCCGGGAGCTGCTGCTCAACGCGAACCTCAACGGCAGCAGATACGGGAAAAGGATACCGGATTTCCTGCAAGGAATGGATGACTACCTGGCAGCCGATGAACCGGGACTTCCTTTGAAATTAAAATTTGTCGAGAAATTCACACCCGGCTACCTCGAGGACTCCAAAACACAGAACGGCTTTGTTCCCCGCCATCCTTTTTTCAATCTCTGGGAGGATTTCACCCGCAGTGTCGAAGCTGTCGAACAGACAGCGGAGCGACACCTGCTCCATCTCAAAGCCGAGCTGTTCAACTACGTTCAGACGGAACTCCCGCTGCGCAAACAGCGGCTGGGGGTGCAGTATTTCGACGATCTGCTGCTCAAGATGCTGGATGCGGTCAACAGACAAAACAACGAGGGTTTCATCCGCTGGCTGCAGCAGAAATACCGGGCGGTGCTGATAGATGAGTTCCAGGACACCGACACCATCCAGTACGATGTTTTCAGCCGGGTTTTCGGCAAAGGAAACTCCAACCTGTTCCTTATCGGCGATCCCAAGCAGGCCATCTACAGTTTTCGCGGGGCCGATATTTTCGCCTACCGCGATGCCTCGCTGCGGGTAAGCGAAAAGTTCAACCTGGGGAAAAACCGGCGCTCGGAGCCCGGCCTGGTGGAAGCGGTCAATACCATTTTCTCCCGGGCCAGGCATCCTTTCTTCTTCGACTGGATAAATTTCCATAAGGTCGGTGCGGCCCGGGAAGGCAGCACGCTGAAACTGGAAGGAAAGGCCGAACCGCCGTTTCAGCTCTGGTTCATGGATGCGGATAAACTGGACAAGGTTCATCTGACCGGAAGCGGATTTATCAAAAAACCTGATGCCGACTTGCTGGCCTGCCGGGCCACGGCTGCCCAGATCGCCCGCCTGGTGAACCTGGGCCGGGACCGGAAAGCCATGATCGGGGATGCACCCCTGAAAACTGGAGACATCGCGGTGCTGGTGCACAAGCACAAAAACGCCGACCAGATGCGGCGTGCACTGGAAGAGCTCGAAATCCCGAGCCTGCTGCACGAAAGAGGCTGTCTTTTCGACACCCACGAGGCCCTGGAAACCGAGCGGGTACTGGCCGCCATTGCCGAACCGAACAATGAAAGGCTGCTCCGAGTGGCGCTGACCACCGACATCATGGGTCCGGGAGGGGAAAAGTTTTCGCAAGCGCTGGAGCGGGAAAGCGATATGGAGCACTGGCTTGTGCGTTTCGGGCATTATTGTCTCACCTGGCAAAACCATGGTTTCATCCGTATGTTCGCCGAATTTATCTCCAGGGAGAATGTCAGGGCCGGGCTGCTGGAGTTCGCCGACGGGGAACGTCGCCTGACCAACCTGCTCCACCTCGCCGAGATTCTTCATCAGCATTCCATCGAACGAAAACCCGGTGTCAGGGGCCTGGTGAAATGGCTCTCGGAACAAAGGGACCCGAATTCCCCCCGTACCGGGGAACTGAAACTCCGGCTGGCCACGGATGAGGATGCGGTCAGGCTGGTTACTATCCACAGCAGCAAGGGACTCGAGTACCCGGTGGTATTCTGTCCCATGCCCTGGGAGGCCTCCGCTGTAGAAAGACCAGGCAAACCGCTGCTGTTTCACCTGGACCCGGAGCGCTTCACTCTGGACCTGGGCTCGGAACAGTGGGAGGAACACCTGGTTTACGCACAGAACGAGAAACTGGCGGAGAACCTGAGGCTCTTCTATGTTGCCCTGACCCGGGCAAGAAACCGCTGCTGCCTGGTCTGGGGCAGGATAAACCAAAGCTGGGCCTCCGCTCCCGCCTACCTTTTCCACCGGGCCGACCGGGAAGAGCCGTTTGAAAGCACCAAGGAGCCGGCCGAGGGTGCGAAAAGCCTGAGCAGCAAACAGATATTCGAGGACCTGGAGCAACTGGCAAGCTCATCCGGCGGCAGTATCGCCCTGAGTCCGATGCCCATCGGCGAAGGGGAGCCTTACCGGCCCCGGGCGGAGGAAAAAGAAAAACTCGCCCGGCGCAGCTTTGACGGCCGGATCGAACAGGATTGGAAAATCTCCAGCTTCTCCTTCCTGGTCTCGGGCAAGGCACAGCAGGCAGACCTGCCGGACCGTGATGCGCCGGGCGCATACCCGGCGGAAACTATTGGGGAGCAGGAGGAGCCTGCCGGTATTTTCGCCTTTCCCCGGG
>CAZSTM010000183.1:5383-7735 GCA_964609635.1 uncultured Gemmatimonadales bacterium | reverse complement strand
CGAAACTGTGGGCGATATGCTCTACCTGCTTAATTCTTCACCCATCGGGGTAGTGGCCACCATCAACCCCTCCGGCAAAGGGATCTCCATTCAAAGCCGGCTCAACGGGACCACTTTGACTGTCACCAAGTTGGCCCTGAAAAATCCGGACGGCTCCAATAAAACCTACTCGGACGGAAGCACGGTTTTCGATGAAACCGCCGACGCTCTCGGGATATCCGGTTCGCCGGACATTATCGGGAACCTGCTCTACTTGAAGACCGCGCTGCTTAGCAACAACCAGAATGATATCGCCAGGACTCTGGATAACTTCCCGGTGGCTCTGGACCGCATCCTGAATCATCGCACATCGGTGGGCGCTCGCGCCAACCAGATGACAAACACCGAGGACCGCGGCCAGGATGCCAAACTAACCAACACCGAAATCTTGAGCGGGATCGAGGATGTAGATGTGGTGGAGGCGATAAACGACCTGGCCGCAGAGGAAAACGCATACAACGCCGCCCTGAGCGCGGCCAGCCGGATTATTCTCCCCTCCCTGCTCGATTACCTCTAAAGGAGCCCAGGGAGGCGGTTAACCGAAAAACATGGAACCTTGGAAACTAAAATATATTTCTCTTTCACCATAACCGGAGGAAACCTTGAAAATCAATTCCACCCGCTTCGGGACCATCGAAATCGGTGAGAAGGATATCCTTACCTTCCCCGAGGGACTGGTAGGCTTTGCAGCCTACAAACGGTTTTTCATCTATAACAACGAGAAAAAACTTCCATTTTTCTGGTTGCATTCAGTGGAAAACCCCAATCTGGCCTTTGTGATTTGCGACCCGCTGATCTTTTTCCCGGATTACAAGGTGGCGGTGCGCAAACAGGAACTCTCGATCCTCAACATCGAGGACCTGGCTAAAGTGATCACCTGTGCGATTATCTCGATCAGCCACAATCCGTTCCGGATGACCGCCAATCTTCAGGGCCCGCTGGTGATCAACACCCATAATCGCAAGGGCAAACAGTTGGTTTTAGTGGACGGCAACTATACCACCCGGCATACTATCATGCTAAAGGATGAGTCGATTAAAATGCCCCAGGGCGTGTTCATACCCGGTAAGAAATCTACCGGTGTGGGAGCGAACAACTTAGTGGTATCCTGAGCATCGAGCTCGATTGTAGGACCGCCCCGGGAAGCGAAAACCCCCTTCCCGGAGGCGACCCGGGTCAGGTATGTCTTTACCGGCGGTTGGATTAAATCAGCACGGCCTGCCGGCTCATTTCCATACCCGGCCGGAGCGGGACCGGTTGAATTGAAAGCCCGCCCGCAAAGCGCTTTGGGCTGAGAAAGCTTTGTTTTTTCGGTTTCCTTACGGTCAAAGAGATATTTTTCCTCATTCATCAAAAACTACGAAACCTCCTGCCGAAACCTACGGGAAGAGCCGGTGCCATAGCTTACCCATTAAAACCCTCTTGTCGAATTCACACCACAATACACCATTGACTACCCCTGGTTGATAATCCCTTCGTCCACGCCATTGACAACCCGGCTGTATATTTCTTATTTTCAAGGAGTTTTCAGCGGTTTTTCAGAGCCTTCCTTGTCAAGTAAGGCTCGATACCCGGTATTGTCCCGGCGGGTCGATATCGAAGTCTCAGTTGGAAAATAACCGTGGCATACCTCGAGTTTTTAACCGTTCATTTTTTCGGAGAACTCAGATGAAGCCCAAGATTTATTCACATCCTTTACTGCTGGCAGGCCTGCTGCTCGTGGCCGCCCCTCTCAAAGCGGAGAAACACATTGCAGGCGGAGAGGTCGTTACCGGAACCAACCGCCTGATTTCCACCTTGAGCCAAACCGGTCGGAGATTTTATCGCCCGCCGTCGCCAAACAAGGAAACTTTCTCCCCGGTGGTGCTTGACGGCAAGGCCGGGGAAAGCTTCTGGAAACTGGCACAGCAAGTCGGACCCTTCCTGGAAGATTCTGTTGGTGAGAAACGCAACTGTACTGCCCGGGTTGCTTACGACAGAGACAACATTTACCTCTACTGGGAAATCGACACACCAATACCCCCCGTGGCTACAGTCACCCGGGCCGATACCGCCCTTAACGGAGACAGTTACCTGCAGGTGGACATGTATCCGGCTCTGCCCGACAGTTTCCATCACGGCAAGGGCTACTATTACAGCCTGGCGGTCAATCCCCTGGGAACGCTCTGGGACGCTTATTTCGATCCCTACCAGGAAGGCTACTTTTTTACCTCCTGGAACTCCGGAGCACAGGTGGCCACTACCCGCTCCGACAGGGGCTGGACGGCGGAGATAGTAATCCCGTTCAGCGGAATGGACCTTTACAGTGATGCG
>CAZSTM010000183.1:0-5373 GCA_964609635.1 uncultured Gemmatimonadales bacterium | reverse complement strand
GGCTGGAGCTGGATTCTGGAATTTCATCAGTCGGAGAGCCGGCTTGCCTCGGCTCTCAGCGGTATCCGGGTCACCCAGGGCGTGACCGTACGCAGGCCGGCCTGGGCCGCCTACTACTGGGACCGCCCCGAACTCATGCCCCACTTGCAGCCCAACGCCGAAACCATATTCAGCAAACAGCGCTCCGTAACCGCGGCCAGCCTTCACCGGCCGCCCGCGTTCAACTGGTCCATGGACGCCGGGTCTTTCGCCGGAGCCGAGGAAGTGGCATTGCTGTTGCGGGACGACACCGCCGAGCCGGTAAGCCATAGCAGCGGCGCCTCTTTCAAGGCAGCCTATGATAAGGAAAACATCTATTTCCTGTTCAAGGCCTCCGGCGGCAGGGCCGAAACCGGAGTGAAACAGGGTAAGCATGGTGCATCGGATGCGGGTATGGCCGCACAGATGGAAGGGGTCGACGGGGTGTTCAAAGACCTGGAACTGCTTTCCAGAGAAGGATTCTGGGTGCTGCTCCAGCCCCGTGTGCCCGAACGGGATGCCGTGCACCAGGGTTACTATTCAATCACTTTCGACAACTCGGGCAGGATCAAAGGAACTTACTACGACGAGGAGGGCATCCCGGACCGCGGCTGGAACCCCGGTGCCCGCCTGGATCTTTTCAACACATCTGAAGGTTGGGGCGCCGAGCTGACCGTGCCGGTCTCATCGATGGACATCCCTCCGGGCTGCGGCACGAGCTGGGGACTGAACGTATTTCGCAACGCTGTGGTCAAACAGGGTTCGGCAGGGAAAATAACCGGCGAGCTCGCCGCCTGGTGTCCCACCCGTGGGCACAATCACGACCCGCAGCATATCGGCAGGCTGGAGGGCCTGAGTTTGACCCTCGAGGCTCAGGTGAGAAAAAGCCTATCCCGGCGGCTGGACCGTCTGGAGGCCTTGATCCCCAAGCCCGGGAAAGCTAACGGCAGCCGGGTGAAACAGATTCGCACGCTTGCCGGGAAGCTGCGTAAGAGTATAAAAATCGACCACCCTGTGCAGATCTCCTCGCGCCTGGAAGAGCTCCAACAGCAACTGGGGCGACTGAAAGCGGCGGAGTATTTCCACACCCAGCCCAGCCCCCCCGCGGCCGGTCACCGGCTTTTGGACATCTGCATGGTCGGGGGAACCGACCTGGGCTGGGCGGTGGGCCGCCAGGGAGTGATCCTGCATACCGCGGACGGCGGCCGGAGCTGGAGCGCCCAGGAATCAGGCACCAATGCCGATCTCCAGAGGGTGCAATTTATCGACGAGCGGCAAGGGTGGGTTATCGGCGGCAGGGTTCGCATGGGCGAGACCAATGAAACCATGCGTCACGACCAGCGCGGCGGCTTCGGCTATATCCTCTACACCGCCAACGGCGGAAAGACATGGGAGATCCAGTACGCCGAACAGGGACGCTATCTTTTCGACCTGCACATGCTCGATGCAAACCGGGGCTGGGCCTGCGGCGAGCGCGGGATAGTTCTGCGCACTATCGACGGCGGCAATCTCTGGCAAGCCGCCGCCAACAGCGGCACCGGCCGCTGGCTCTACGGTATCGCTTTCCTCGACAGCCTGCGCGGGTTCATCGTGGGAGAAGCGCAAACCGTACTGGCCACCGAGGACGGTGGAAAGCTCTGGAAAGCTGTGGATGCCCCGGCGGACAGGGATTTTTACGGTTTCCTCCCCCACTACCGTTCGGTAACCTTCCAGGGCGACCGCGGCTGGATAGTGGGACAGAACGGTACTATCCTGGGCTCCGACGATGGAGGGCGTTCCTGGCAGATGCAGAGCGAAGTGTTCAGCGGCCCGGTGCGCGAGCTGCTGGACCTGGAGAATGTGCACTTTGCCGACAGTCAACGCGGTTGGGCGGTGGGCAGGCTGGGCAGCCGGATCATGGCCACCGAGGACGGCGGTTCGAGCTGGCGTCTGCTGCCTCTGCCGAACCGGTCGAGCCTGAGCGGGGTCTGGCTCGACACCCGGGGCCGCGCCCTGGCGGCCGGCGCCCAGGGGCGTATCCTGCTAAGCAATGACCACGGCCGCAGCTGGCACGGCGTACATGGAAGCGATGCCAAGCTGGATGCGCTCTCTCTGATGGCTCACGGGGACGACGGGCCGATATGTCTCGGCCCCATGTACGCCTATTACACGCTGGCGGAGGGACGCCGCATGGGAGACATCCAGACTATGCGGGATGCCCACAGCGTGGAATACCAGGGCGAGATCTACAACCTCGAGCATCACCGCAGCATAAACCTCATGGGTCTGGTGGTGGCGGACTACCTGGACGAAGCGGAAAACGGCAACAACGGCTGCGACTACTATCATTACACCCAGCGTCTCTGGAATGACGAGCCTGTGGTGATCCGTCGGCTGGTGGCCCTGATCCGCACCTTCAGACCGGAGGTGGTTCTGACTCAGGGGCCGGTGTTCGGCGAATACGACAAGCCCGGTCATAAGCTGGCCGGCCGCGCCACCCTCGAAGCTTTCAACTCTGCCGGAGGCCCGGAGGACCGTTGGCCCGAACTGACCCGCCTGGGTCTTCCGCCCTGGCAGCCGAAAAAGCTCTACTGCCTCGCCGGCGAAAGCTACCCGGAGACCCTCGATCTTACCCGTTTGCTGAAAAAACCGGTCGCCCAAGGGAAAACCACCGCGTTCGACTGGGCGGAGTGGGCCATCCGCTGCTTCCAGAGCCAGGGAGTGTACCACGTCGAGGCCAGCCATCTGTCGCTCATCCAGTCCCTGGTGCCGGTGCCCGAGCAGGAGCAGTCGATTTTCGACGGGATCGAGTGACCTCCCGGCGGCGGTAGATAGAGTGAAGAGTCTCTCACGGCACGCGTTTTGCCGTTTAGTTAAGAGTAAAAGCCGATTATTTTTCGAGAAATCCCCAGGTCGAGGCCACTTTTGCAGGTGAATTAGCCTAGCCATGCGAAAAATCGAGTTTTTCAAGCACAATATCGGCCCACGAGAAATCCGGGATGTCAACCGGGTGCTGCGCGGGCTTTTCCTGACCACCGGGAAAGAGGTCGAGCTTTTCGAGAGGGCTTTCGCCGGCTACCTCGGCCTGCCCTGCGCTGTGGGAGTGACCAGTTGTACGGCCGCACTGCAACTGTCCTTGACCGCCCTCGGAGTGGGCCCGGATGACGAGGTTATCACCACACCGATGTCGTTTGCCGCCACGGCCACTTCGATCATCCAGGCGGGCGCCAGGCCGGTGTTCGTGGATGTGGAACCCGGCACCGGCAACCTGAATGCCGCACTGCTCGAAGCTGCGATCACTCCCAGAACCAGAGCCGTTGTTCCGGTGCACCTTTACGGTCAGCTCTGCGACATGCGGGCAATCCGCGAGATCGCCGACCGCCACAACCTGGTGGTGATCGAGGACGCGGCCCACGCCCTGGAGGCGTCCCGGGATCAAGTCCGGCCCGGAAGCTTGAGCGAGGCGGCCTGCTTCTCGTTTTATGCCACCAAGAGTATCACCTGCGGCGAGGGCGGGGCCGTGGCTGTAAAAAGCCAAGAGCTGGCCCGCAGGCTTAAAGCCCTGCGTCACCACGGCATGGACCGGACCGCGGCCGAAAGGTATCAGAAGGATGATCCTTCCTACGAGATAACCATGATGGGTTGGAAGTACAACATGGACAACATCCAGGCGGCTCTGCTGATCGGCCAGCTGGAAAGGGTAGAACGGCTGCACCGCAAAAGGCAGCGCCTGGCCTCAAGGTACCGTGCCGGGCTTTCCGCCGTGGAGGGCATAGAATTAACCGCCGAATGTCCGGATTCTACTCACGCGCACCACCTGTTTACCATTCTGGTACCCGCGGGTAAGCGGAATAAGTTTATAGCTCGCATGAACGCCCGCGGTATCGGGGTATCGATCCATTATTTACCTATCCATCTACACCGCTGGTTCCGCGAAACATTCGGCTACGCCAGGGGGATGTTCCCTGCCGCCGAGGAGATCGGAGACCGCGTGGTCGCCCTGCCTCTTTATCCTAAGCTCAAGGCCGCCGAGGCTGATTATGTAATCCGCAGTGTCAAGGAGACAGCCGTCGAGCTGAAATTCTCCGATTAGATCCTTTCCATCCTGTGATCCCCTCCAACAATTCCTGATTCTTAATCTATACTTCTAAGGCATTATCTTTGATTTTTCACCTCGACAGTATTACCTTCGATAGCGCAACGATAATCCTGACCCGTCAAGCCGAATCCATTGAAGGAAGCGTGATGGCTCGCCTAGCCGAAATGATCCGTAAGTCTGTCGAGCACCACAGGGAGAAAACCGCTTTCATCGACCTTTCCAAACCCTCGGCGGATGAGGTTTCCTACGGCGATTTATACTCCGGAGCCAGCCTGCTGGCCAAGCGGCTTGTCGAGTCGGGTTTCGATCCGGGCTCTCGCGTGGCCTTGATGGGCGCCAATTCAGCCCGCTGGGCCGCGGCCTGCCTGGGTATCCACCTGGCGGGCGCTACAGTCTCCCCCATCGATCCGGAAACTTCCGAGTCCGACCTGGCCGCCATGTTCGAGATTCTTAAGCCCGATGCGGTTATCTGCGAAGGTTCCCTGGCATCACGTTTCCGCAAAACCGCGCTCCGGGTAATCAAGCTCGAGTCGGTCGAGCTCACCCAAGACCCTTTGCCAATCGAGCCGTCCACCCTGGGGCCGAAACAGCCGCTCTCGATAGTCTTTACCTCAGGCACTACCGGCAGGCCCAAAGGCGTGATGCTCAGCGAAGCCAACTTCCTGCACAACATCGGCATCCTTATCGGCGGCAAGGGCCTGATCGACGACAACGACCGGCTGCTCAATCTGCTGCCTTTTCACCATGTCTACCCTTTCACAGCCGCTCTGCTGACTCCCCTGTGCGCCGGCGCCACTGTAATCTTCCCTCGTTCCCTTAAAGGCGAGGATATCATGGGCGCGGCCGCCGAAAAAGGCGTTACCATCATGACGGTGGTACCTCAGGTGCTGAACGGACTGCACAACCGGATTTTCTCCGCTGTTCTGGACAAACCGCTCCCTGCGCGCCTGGGATTCAGGCTGCTGTTCCGGCTCGGCCGGCTGGTAACGGTGCGGGGCTGGCGTCCCGGACGGTTTCTCTATCGTTCGCTGCACCGCCGCTTGCCGGACCTCAGATATTTCGCCTGCGGCGGGGCCCGCCTGGAGCCCGAGGTGCATAGCGACCTCGCCGGCCTGGGATTCCGGATTGTCGAGGCCTACGGTTTAAGTGAAACCTCTCCGGTGATCACCATGAACGATCCCCGCAGGCCGGTTCCCGGTTCGGTTGGAAAACCCGCACCGGGCGTCGAGGTCAAGGCTGTCATCACCGACCCGAAAATCAACGATGGAGAAATCCTG
>CAZSTM010000182.1:0-7772 GCA_964609635.1 uncultured Gemmatimonadales bacterium | reverse complement strand
AGGGGCCTTTGCCTGAACCGGGCACCTTGTTGCGGCGCTCGTACCAGCCGATCCTTTCGGCGCCGATCTTATACTGGCGCCGGCGGGATTCATTGGGGTCGTTGAGCATGCGGAACTCCAGCGGGTCGATTCCGGCTTTTTCAGCCAGCTTATCCATCAGGATTTCCATGCCGAAGTTGCCCTGGGGGTGACCCGGAGCTCGCTGCGGACGGGCGGCGCCGGCATTGATACGAACGTCGGAATGTTTTCTGTAAATCCCTTCCTCGGGCACGTGGTAGATATACAGTGAAGGAAACCATGCACCGCCGGCAATTCCTCCTGTGCCGTAAGTCTCTTCCATAATCGCGCTAAGCTTGCCCTTGCTGTCGCAAGCCAGCTTTGTCTTGCGAACCGAGGAAGGGCGGTTACCCACGGCCAGGTACTCCTCCTTGCGGGAGAGCATCAACTTGACCGGTTTGCCGGCCGCGCGTGCAAGCTTGGCGGCGGTCGAACCCTCGACTCCAATCGGAAACTTACTGCCGAAACCACCTCCCATGTACTCACAAATTGTCTCGACCCGGTCTTGATCCAGCTCGAACAGCTTGGCGAAATCATCTCGGGTACCGTGGACCGCCTGGGTGGAGATCCATACTTTGAGCTTGTCCTCAGCCTCCCAGTGGGCCACACAGCTGTGTGTCTCGAGAGCGGAATGGGTCTGAACCTGGGTGCGGATGGTCTCCTCGATCACATAAGCCGATTTTGAGACAATCTCTTCGACTTTCTTTTTGTTACCGCTTTCGCTCCGGCTGACATTGCCCTCCTCGTGAACGCGGGGAGCGTCGTCGGCCATAGCCTCTTCCTCAGTTACCACATAGGGTAATTCCTGATAGACCACTTCGATTAAATCCAGGGCCTCTTCGGCTGCCTCGGGGGTGAGCGCGGCCACCGCGGCCACTTCCTCGCCGTGGTAGCGCACGGTGTATTTGTTCAGGTTCAATACCGCCTTGACTTCCGGGTGGGCCTCGGCTCGGGACAGATCGATGCTCTTTACATAGGCATGAGCGTGGGGACTGCGCAAGATCATGCCGTAGAGCATCCCCGGCAACTGGATGTCCTGGGTATACTTGGCGGACCCGGTAACCTTGGCTTTTCCATCCGTTCGGGGAATGTCCTTGCCGATATATTTCATCTGATCCCAGGGTTTCCATTTAGCCATGTTCACCGACCTCCCTTCTTGGCCGCCAGCTCCAGGGCCGCCTCGAAAATATGGGAGTATGCCCCACAGCGGCAGGTGTTGCCTGTCAGGCCCTGTTTGATCTGATCGAGATCGGCCCCGGGATTCTTATCCAGCAAGTCCTTGAGTGCGACCTCGAAGCCGGGAGTGCAAAACCCGCATTGTAATCCATCGTGCTTGATAAATCCTTCCTGTATCGGGTGAAGTCTCTCACCCTTGGACAGACCCTCTACGGTAGTAATTTTTGCGCCGTGGGCCTCGACAGCCAGCATCATGCAGGAATAAACCGTCTTCCCGTTCATGATAACCGTACAGGAGCCGCATTCTCCACGATCGCAGACCCTCTTCGTACCGGTCAAGCCCAGCTTGTCGCGGATCAGGCTCAACAAGGTAATACGAGGTTCCACCTCCGCGGAATAAGGCTTCCCGTTAATAGTCAAGGAGACCACCGCTTTGGCGATATCCTTTCCCAGAGCCGTGGCAACGGGAACTTGGTCTTCGGCCTTATCGGCTAATACCTCCTCTTTCAGGGCCGCCGTACCGACCAATCCCGTTCCCACCCCCTTGAGAAAGCCCCTCCTGGTCAGCTTGCCCCCCGGGGGTGAGTTCTTGGTTCCATCTTCGCTCATCGGCCAACTCCTTGGATGCGGTTGAACAGTGATCTGCCTTTAATTTGGAGCCTTTAAACCACCTGTCCGTGAATTACTCGAACAAGATAATTGCTATCCTTTCTATACAAGATGAAAAAACGAATGTCAAGTCTAATTGTTACCAAAAGAGTCAGGTTTTTTTGACTATCAACCTGCGGTTTAGAAACCTGCTGAAAAAACACGCTTCCAGCCCTGTGGATGAATCTCACTCCACTCAAGCCCGGATTTTCTAATCAGGCAATTTGAGAGGTTTGGCCGAGATATTTTACGGCAAAGAAATCATCGAAAAAACTCGCGGAAGGCTTTTCAGGCACTAAATTAGTGATTGACGAACATGGTACAATGGGGCAATATTTATAAATCCTTAAATCAATTACGATTGATTTTTCCAACGCTGGTAATACCATGCCGGATTATTCAATGGAGCCGCCTGCAACCAGAGGCACTTTCAATTCAATCTGCAAAGCCGCTGTAATCACGTCTGTCCTGCTGTTATCCACAGGCGGCGGGTGCAGTAATGAAAGTCCTGAATCCGGCAAAGCGGTCATAGTGTATGCGGGGGCGGGCACCATGAAAGCCATGGAGGAGATAGCCTCCATTTTTACCGCAGAAACCGGTTATAAAGCGGATTTCGAGTTCTCTTCCTCCGGCTCTCTGGCCAAGAAAATCGCGGCCGGCGCCCCGTGCGACCTGTATGTCTCGGCCAGCAGGGACTGGATAGACTATCTGACGGAGAAAAATCTCCTGGACCCCCGGAGCATAAAAACAATCGCCGAAAGCGAGCTGGTTTGCGTGGTCCCGAAAAACTCGGCTTCCGGCGGTTCGACTCCCGGTGACCTGGCCCGCCTGGGGAAAATAGCTCTCGGCGATCCGGCTCACGTGCCGGTGGGCAAGTATGCCAGGCAGGCTTTGAGAAGTCTCCGACTCTGGGATACTCTTTCGCTTGACCACAAGCTGGTTCTGGCCCCGACTGTTATGCAAGCTCTTTACCTGGCCGAGCGGGGCGAGGTGGATGCGGCGATTGTCTTCCTGGGCGATGCGAAACTCTCGGACAGGGTTGAAATAGCGTTCAAATTCCCTGAAAACACTCACCAGCCGATCGAATTTATCGGCGCAGTTGTTTCATCCAGCACATCCGGCCCGGCCCCCGGAGCGTTCCTGGACTTTTTATCCACCAAGCGGGTCGCCCGGGTTTTCACCCGTCATGGTTTCAGAGTCCCTTAACTGTTTCTTGACGAGATATGCCGAACCAGGCTGAATATGACGCAATTTTTCTTTCGGTGCTTATGGGCCTGAGTGCTGTGGGAATGGGAATAGTTCCGGGTGTGGCGCTGGCCTGGCTGCTGGCTCGTCGCGATTTTCCGGGTAAAATCCTGGTGGAGACCGTTGTCTTCCTGCCTCTGGTTCTTCCGCCGGTTGCTACCGGGTACTTTCTGGTGCTGATTTTCGGCCAGCAGGGCGCTCTCGGCGGAGTTTTAAGCAGGCTGGGCCTGAAGATCGTTTTTACCTGGAGCGGCATGGCGCTGGCCGCTGCGGTAATGGGTTTTCCCCTGCTGGTTCGTACCGTACGCGCCTCACTCGAGAACATCGATCCCCGGCTTGAATCGGCGGCCAGGACTCTCGGCTGTTCACCCCTGCGGACCTTTTTCTCGGTAACCCTCCCCCTGGCCTGGACAGGGGTCGTTGCCGGAAGCGTGCTCTGCTTTGCCAGGGCGCTGGGAGAGTTCGGAGCAACAGCCATGATCTCTGCAGGCACTCGCGGAAACCGCACCATCTCGCTCGAAATCTTCCGTCATTACCAGACCCCCGGGCAGGAGGATGCCATCGCCCGACTGGTAGTGATCTCGGTCCTGTTGAGCGCCCTCGCCCTGGCTGCCAGCGAACTGCTGATAAATCGCTACCGAAGACCGGGGTCCTTCTCCACGCCAATGGAGCCCTCCTGATGATCGAACTGGCTATCAGGGTAAACCGGGGGAGCTATCTGCTCGAGGCCGACTTTTCCAGCCGGGATCAGGTTACCGGCCTGTACGGCCGTTCCGGAAGCGGCAAAACCACGATTCTCTCGGCCCTGGCGGGGGTTGTCCGGCCGGAGTCCGGAAGTATAACCGTGCTCGGCCAAACTGTCTTTGACCGCTCCGGCGGGGCGAACCTTGCTCCGGAACAGCGCAGGCTGGGAGTGGTTTTTCAGGACAACCTGCTTTTCCCCCACCTCAATGCACTGGATAATCTGCTTTTCGGCTATCGAAGAGTCCCGGCCGGCGAGAGAAACCTGAACCCCGAGCAGATATTCGACCTGCTGGGCCTGAACCCTTTGCTCGACCACTGGGCGAATCAGCTCTCAGGCGGAGAAGCCCGCCGGGTAGCTATCGGACGAGCCCTGCTGTGCTCACCCAGGATGCTGCTGCTGGATGAACCCCTTTCCGGACTCGACAAACCTCTGCAGGATCGCGTACTGGCCTACCTTCTGAGGCTGAAAAGCGAACTCGGCATTCCGATGATCTATGTCAGCCACAACTTCTCGGACCTTTCAGTGCTGGCGGACCGGATTGCCCTGCTTAAAGTCGAGACACCCCTTCCCGGGAAACGGTACGGTCGGGTGGCTGCACTCGGCAGGCCGAATGAAATCATGATCGAGGTGGAAAAAACCGACGGCCTGGATTCCCTGGAAACTGTGATCCCCGGCTCGGTAACCGCCTCCGAACCCGAGCTCGGCTACTCGGTAGTGCAGGCCGAGGGTCTCACCCTGCGAGTACCTTTCGACAATCTTCAAGCAGGCGACAGGGTCTATGTGAGCGTGCAGGCGGATGATATCATCCTCTCGGCAGGGGAACTTCCCAGACTGAGCACCAGAAATGCCTGGCCGGGCAGAGTGGTTAAAATACACCGGTTAACCAGGACAAATTTCGTTACCGTGGATGTCGGCCTGCCTTTGCTGGTAGAACTCACCGCTGAGGCTGTCAGGGAACTGGGGCTTGAACCGGGGAAGAAAGTCCAGGCCCTGGTCAAAGCTAAATCGCTCCGGTGTGTAGCAATCGGTGAAAAAACGAAAAAATGATTTGTTTTCCCTGTTTTTACTATGTAATTTAAGATCAACTCTTACGGATTGAGCTTTCTTAACCCGGATTATGTGACGCCGGAAGACGAGCCGGTCTTCGGCTCGTAAAATATCACGACACTTGGAGGGGAAAAGCCTTGTGTCTGCCCCGTGAATGAAACACCTTGATATATACAAGGCGCACACCCGGGTGCGCTTTCAAGTTAAATCGGAACCATTGAAAATCGGATATTCCCGTTCACCAATAATTTTTAACGCTGGTTAACTCAACCGAAAAGGAGGGTTTGGAATTGAAATCCATGGACAGACGGAATTTTCTGAAAAATGCCGGAGCAGGCACTATGGGTCTGATGGCGGCCGGCAGCCCTTTGGTAAAAAGTGCTATGGGTAAAAACAGTCCCAACGAGACTATCAATGTCGCGGTGATGGGAATCCGCAACCGCGGAGGGCAACATGCGGAAAACTTCGCCAAGATCCCCAATGTAAAAGTCACTATGCTCTGTGATGCGGACGAAAACCTTCTGCCCCCGCTGGCCGAGAAGATCGCCGAAATCCAGGGCCATCGTCCGCGCACCGAAGTTGATATCCGCAAGGTGCTGGAAGACAAGCAGGTGGATGTACTCTCCATCGCCAGCCAAAACCACTGGCACTCCCTGGCCACCATCTGGGCCTGCCAGGCGGGTAAGGATGTTTACGTGGAGAAACCGGTCTCGCACAACATCTGGGAAGGCCGCAAGATGGTCGAAGCGGCCCGTAAGTACAACCGCATAGTGCAGGTGGGAAGCCAGAACCGCAGTTCGGCGCTTCACCAAGCGGCGATGGAATTCATCCACAGCGGCAAGCTGGGCGAAGTTTACATGGCCAAATGCGTCATTTTCAACCCCCGTGGTTCTATCGGGCGCGGCAAGGTGACCCCCGTTCCCCCCGGAGTTAATTTCGACCTCTGGCTCGGCCCTGCCCCTATGCGTCCTTTTATCGACAACCGCTTCCATTACAACTGGCACTGGTACTGGGACACCGGCAGTGGTGAAACAGGAAACAACGGTCCGCACTACACGGACATGGCGCGCTGGGCCATGCAGAAATATGAAATGCCCAAAACGATCCAGAGCACAGGCGGGTATTACGGTTTCGACTGCGACCAGGAAACCCCCAACACGCAGATGAGCGTGATGCAGTATGAGGACGGTAAGATTGTGCAGGTCGAGGTAAGGGGCCTTTATACCAACAAGGACGCCGAGGAGATCATGGGAATGATATTCTACGGTACCGAGGGCTGGATGAAACTCGCCCGCGGACGGTGGAGCACCTACTACGGCCGCAAGAACGAGCCCGGAGAAAGCATGACCAGCGATCAGGCGGTGAAAGTGTATAAGCATGATACCCGAGGCGAAGCAGGAGGCTCTCATTTCAATAACTTTATCGAGGCGGTACGCGCCCGGGACCGCAAACTGTTGAACGCGGAAGCGCTTGAAGGCCATCTTTCGGCTTCAATGTGCCATGTCTGCAATATCGCCTACCTAACCGGGCGCACCCTGGTCATGGACCCGGATAACGAACGTTTTATCGGTGATGATGAGGCAAACGAGTACCTGAGCCGCAAGTACCGTTACCCCTACGTGGTTCCGGAAAAAGTTTAATTGTTTCTTGCAGGAACATCCATATGGCAGATACCCTGACACTAAGTCCGGTTGGCCTTATCCATTCGCCCTTTACCGGGCAGAAGGGCACGCCCATCCAGCCCTCGATGGCCTCGGGCGCCGAGGGATGGGCCGAGATATTCCCCGAGTACGAACAGGGACTGAAAGACCTGGAGGGTTTCGAAAGGATTTGGCTGATCTATTTATTCGACCGGGCGGGTGCGGTGAAACTGACGGTGACTCCCTACCTCGACCGGGAAACCCATGGAGTATTCTCCACCCGTGCCCCGACACGGCCGAATAAAATCGGACTTTCCTGTGTAAAATTGCTCAGCCGCGAAGGGTGCAGGCTAATGCTTGCGGATGTGGATATCCTCGACCGCACGCCGCTGCTGGATATAAAGCCCTATGTACCGGAATTCGATGTATTTAAGGTAGAAAAAACCGGCTGGCTGGATAAAAAGCTCCCCGACCGGGCAGAGGCCGATTCGAGGTTTTCACCAGAGGAATAGACCGTCACCATTACGGTCGAAACAGCAAAGCGCGAACCATCTGCAGACCGAAGGGTATCTATTTCCCTGGGCAGTTCCATGAGGTCTGGTCAGACAGATGTGAGTTCGCGATACCCTTGCATAACGGCAGGTTTTTGGGTATATTATTATCCTGAAAATTCATGCGCCCGTAGCTCAACTGGATAGAGCATCTGACTACGGATCAGAAGGTTAGGGGTTCGACTCCCTTCGGGCGTACCAGTTATATCAAGGGTTTGCGGATTTTGTGACACACCAGACAACTGCTCCAAAAGCAAACTATGCCAAAACTGTGATGTAACAAATTCGTGTCGTCTACCTCCTTGTATTGTGCCCCGGTAAAGCCTTCTACCGGGGCTTTTTTATTTTGCTTAACCTGTCTCGCCCACTGCCTGCTTGTCTATCTTCACCTACCGCTCTGTGCCGGGTATATTGACGAGCGTGACCTGCACCGCTGTTTCAAGTCCTTGAATTCTCTTACAACCATTAGTAATTTGATAGTGATAAATCCACCTCACAGCACCGAAAGACGGTGACCGACTCCGGGGGTCGTACAAACAGAAAGAACCGGTAAATGGTTCATTCAACTTTTTTATCTTGTAACTACACCAATTTAAAAAAAGGAAAACATATGGACAAGGACAAAGATTTTTTTACTCCTGAGAAAATTGCCTGGATGGAAGG
>CAZSTM010000181.1:0-7790 GCA_964609635.1 uncultured Gemmatimonadales bacterium | reverse complement strand
CTCTACAGGTTGTTTTACTCCTGCTTCCCCTCGAAGCAGGCGGCCAACGAGGAGTTGAACAGACTTATCTCCCGTGGTTTGGTCAAGGCGGATATCGCTCGCATAGTTGAAACTCCCCTGGCTTTCAACCTGGGCGAATATGTGGGTATTAAAGCCGTGGAAGAAAAGCGGAGACAGTATCTGAGTCGCTGGCGGATTTCGTGCTACCGCTTGCCTCTGGAAAAGAAGGACAACACAATCGTTTACCGGCTTTATGCCGGCGCATTCGAGAAAAAAGATCAGGCCTCGTTTCTGGGTGACCGCCTGGAATCCTCAGGATTAAAGAGTAATCTGGTAGAGAGACTGGGCGCCTGGCCGCAGCCTTAGGGCTGCAGTCTTTTAGAGAGAGCTTAAAAGAGGACCGTTGATGAGTATCATAGTCGAAGCCTTGAAAAAAGCCCAACGCAGGAGCGGGAAAAAGGTCGAGGAGCCGCCGCCTTTCGACCTGAGAAAAGAGCAGCCTCCGAAAATGCCGCCGCAGGCGAAACCGGACGCTGCCGTCGAACCGCCCGCCAAGGCGGCTCGCGCGCCCAGAGCCAAACCCCTTGCCGAACCCGGCAAGGCTCCTCGCCCGGCACCGGAAGCCAAGCCCAAAGCAGTGAAACCACGGCGCTGGAGCTTGCGCATCCCGGCGATAACCATGGTCATTCTGGTATTTTTCGCCGGGCTGGTGTATTGGGTAAACAAGATCTATCTGCCGGATTTACAGAAGGGCGGGGTAGTACTGACACCTACCAGGCCTGCTCCAACCGCCCGGGCCACGGTCGAACCGGTGGAAAAAACAGAACCCGGGCAGGAAACTCCCGGAGCTGAACCCGGGCCGGCCGAGGAACCGACCGCTCCGGTCGGCGGCCGGGAGAGCGAGCCGCTGGCGCAAACGACGGCCGAACCAGCAAAGACGGTTCCGGAACCCGAAAGTGACCAACCGGCCGAGGTGCCTGCCGAAAGCCCCGTGCCCACCGCCTCCGGTCAAACCGCCGCCGGCCTCCCGGAGGAGCAGCCATCGTCGGCGCCTGAGCAAGAGCCTGTGGAGGAAAGTGCGTTCGGAGCTTTGGAGACAGCGGTTTCAGACCGGCAATACGGATTGGAAGATCTTAAAGCGGGTATCGAAACTCCGCCGGAGATCGTGCAGAAAGGCCGGGATACCGATAGGCCTTTGCGGGAGGATATTTATCATTTCAACATGGCGGTTTTTTTCCAGCGCCAGAACGATATTACCTCGGCCCTGAAAGAGTACAATATGGTGTTGGAGCTGTCCCCCTACAATGCAGAAGTTTACAGCAACATGGGGGTGCTTTACAGCCAGATCGGCGAGTTCGATAAAGCGGTGGCCTTGCTGCAAAAATCCCTGTTGATAGACCCCACCTACAGTAAGGCCCATAACAACATCGCGCTGGCTTACTACCGAAGCGGACACCTTGATCAGGCGCTGGAGCATCTTAAGCGGGCAGTCGAGTTGGAACCGATCAATCTGGAGAGCTACAACAACCTGGGTCTGGTTTACAAGAAAATGGATGATTACCAAAAAGCCGAGGAGGCTTTCGCCAGGGCCTTGTCGATCGACCCCGATCATACAACGTCAAACTACAACATGGCATTACTCTGCGAGCAAACCGGCCAGTACGACCGCGCTGTAAAGCACTACCGGGTCTTTATCCGCAGTAAGGGAATTACCCCGGAGCTGGCGGAGAAAGTCAACCGGCGTCTGTCCAGGCTCACTCGCACGGAACCCGCAAGATAAAACTCCTGCCACCTTCCGGGAATAGCAGAAATCGATACCGATCTGAAAGCCGCGCCCCCGAGACCGGCTGTAAAAATTGCTCTCATCGCTGGATTACGGCACTTTGCGCAAAGTGCTGCCTTTACCCGCCGCCCAATCCCCGGTCGCAGATTCAGTCGAAAGATAAAATTGAGGTTGCTCCGTGCCTGGAATTTTTCCATATTATTAGCAGCGTGTTGAAAAAACACGCTGCTAAGCGGTACAGGGATGTACCGCCAAACAAGCGCAGATTGTTAAATCAAGCAATTTGAAAGGTTTGCACGTTCTCCTTTCGTGCAAAGAAGTAATTGAAAAAAGCCAGGAAGACTTTTTTCAACACTCTATTAAAAAATACGATACACTATTTATTAATTCATGTACTCAGGAAAGGATGTTGCCATGTGCTGCAACCATGTGGACAGAAGAAACTTTCTTAAAATAGCCGGACTGGGGGCAACCGGGCTCAAGGCTGCAACCCTTGGTGCCGCAAGTGCTGCGGCGGTGGTTTCGGCTTCACCCTCCAGGGCCCGAATCCCGGATGGCGGGCCTGACTCCGGAAGAGAAATGCGCATCGGCTCTCCTCTCAAGGTACAGCCGGCGCTGATCTACAAGCTGAACCAAAGGCGGGAAGCCACGAGCTGGCGGCGCTGGGGCGGTCTTCAAACCCAGGCGGACGTGGATAAGGAATCCCGGATTATCGAGCAGGAGCTAAAGGAACTGGCTGCCAGTGCCGACTTCCCGGTCGAATTCCTGCCCCTGGCCCTCATCTCTACTGCCGAGCAGGGAGCGGCCGCCGGGAAGACCGGCTGTGACGTGCAGGTGGCCTACTGGGCCAGCGGCCAGTACGATAACTCCAGGTACGAGGCCTTTATCGACCCGGGGAAACCCAACATAATGTTCCTCAGAGATGAATCCGGCTTCCATTACGGCGGCTACCTGCACGCGCAGTCCCACATGTTGCGCAAGAGAACTGACGAGTTCCGGCAGGAAGGAATGGACGTCTGGGATGTGGTGGTGGACGACTATAACGAGGTGCTCTGGCGCCTGAGAGCACTTTACGGACTCAACACCATGATGGGTTCTAGGATCCTGGCCGTCGGCGGCGCCTCCGGATGGGGACCGGTGGCCTCCAGGATCAGCCCGCGCCGGGCCAAAGAGGTCTTTAATCTGGAAATATTGGAAATCAGCTACGACCAGCTGGGCAGGGTGCTCAAGAAGGAGATGGAAAACAAGAAAACTCTGGAAGAAGCCGGGCGCCGGGTGGAGGAGCTCCTTTCCGAAAAGGGTGTCTCACTCCACACCAAAAAGAGTTTCCTGGTGAACTCATTTGTCCTCGCCAAGGTCTTCAAGCAGCTTATGAAAGAATACGACTCCCCCGCCATGACTATCAACGCCTGCATGAGCACGATCATGCCGCTTTCCAAGACCACGGCCTGCATGCCTCTGAGCCTCATAAACGACGAGGGGCAGCTCGCCTACTGCGAATCCGATTTCGCGGCAGTCCCGGCCTGCATGCTGCTTCGCTACATCTCCGGAAAGCCGGTTTTTTTCAACGATCCCTGCATCCCCCACAACGGCGTGACCACCATGGCCCACTGCACCTGCCCCAGGAAAATGAACGGCCGCGACTCCGAACCCGTCAGGATTGTCACCCATTACGAATCCGACTACGGCGCGGCGCCCAAGGTGGAAATGAGCAAAGGGCAGGTAGTCACAGTGATTGCACCCAATTTCCAGGCCACCAAGTGGGTGGGCTTCAGCGGCAAAGTTATCAAGAACACCGACCACCCCATCTGTCGCTCGCAGGTCAAAATCTCTATCGACGGGGACTGGCGAGAGCTGCGGGAAGACATTCAGGGTTTTCACTGGGGGGTCTGTTACGGTAATTACCTGCGCGAAACGGGCTACGCGCTCAAAAGAGTCGGTATCGAGTGGCAGGATATCTCCACCGGTAAAAGCGACCGGGTTTAAGAACCGGCTGATCCGGATTTTCCATGAAAAAAAAGCGGGTTCTCACCTTTCCAGGAAAATTTGTCTCCAGGAGGTCGAGGCCCGCTTTTTTCATAGCCGTAAGATCGATTCTTGCTTTGTCCGCCTGGCCGGTTGAACATGGTTTTCCGTAAAGTGAAACAAATGGAAAAAGACAGCTTTGCCTTTGACTTATAAGATTGGGCGAATTATCATTACAAACCGAGCGTGCAGTTTTCTCAATTCGCGTTTCCCTGACAACGAGCATGTAGTCTGATGGCTGAAAACAGCGAAAACCGGCAGGCCTCGGCCGGTGACCCGGACCGCCTGCTGCTCATGCAGGAAATCGGCAAGAGCTTCTCCGGGGTGCAGGTCCTCTCCGAGGTAAAGTTCGACCTTTTCCCGGGCGAGGTCCATGTACTGGCCGGAGAGAACGGCGCCGGAAAGAGCACCCTGATCAAAATTCTCTCCGGGGTTCACAGCGATTACCGGGGCACCATCAGGCTCGGAGACCGCGCAGTCAGTTTCAAGTCCCCCCAGGAAGCGCTCGACAGCGGCATTTCGGTGATTTACCAGGAAATTTCGCTGGTCGGCCCGATGAGCGTGGCGGACAATATCTTCCTGGGCCGTGAGAAGACCCGAGGGGGACCGGCAGGCGCGTGGCTGGATCCTCGATCTCAAGCTGAGGGCGCGCGGAAATTATTGAAAGAACTGGGACTGGAGATAGATGTAACCCGGCCTGTGGAGGAATACCCGGTTTCCGTGCAGCAGATGATCGAGATTGTCAAAGCGCTGTCTTACAATGCACGAATCATTGTCATGGACGAGCCTACCAGTTCTCTTAGCGAACCCGAGGTGGAGAGACTTTTTTCGATCATCGAAATTCTAAAGGCAAAGGGCTGCGGGATTATCTATATCTCCCATAAGATGGAGGAAATTTACCGGATAGCCGACCGGATTACCATTTTGCGAGACGGCAGATATGTGGGCACCCGCTCCGCGGCAGAGTTGCCCCAGTCGGAGCTGATACGCTGGATGGTCGGCCGCGAGATAAGCCGGCAGTTTCCCCGCCGCTCTTTTGCGGGGGGTGAGACAATTCTGAAAGTAGAACGTCTTTCGGTGCACACAGGCAAGGAGTCCGCCCACCCGGCAGTCAGCGACATATCTTTCAGGGTCCGGTCCGGTGAGATACTCGGCCTGGCCGGACTTCAAGGCTCCGGAAACAGTGAGCTTTTGAACGGGCTTTTCGGGACTTTCGGCAGATTAGGCCGGGGTACCGTGACCCTGCACGGCAAGCCCTTTAAGGTTCGCTCGCCCCGTGATTCCATCAGAAAAGCGCTGGCGCTTTTAACCAATGACCGCAAGGCCAACGGGCTGGTGATGCAGATGAATATCAGCCACAACATCACCCTGGCTTCCCTGGGGAAATTCTCGGCCTGGGGCTGGCTTAAATCCGACAGGGAAAGGCAAGCCGGCGTCAACAGGATGGACTCTCTTAAGATAAAGGCGGTCTCTGCGGCTCAGGAGGTGGGCACTCTTTCCGGCGGCAATCAGCAGAAAGTGATTTTAGGGAAATGGCTGGAGACCGGGCCGCAAGTGTTTTTCCTCGATGAACCCACCCGGGGCGTGGATGTGGCGGTAAAGCATGAAATATACGAGCTTATGAACCAATGGACCCGGCAGGGCTGCGCGATACTGCTGATCACCTCGGAAATGCCGGAGCTGTTGGCTATGTCGGATCGCATTCTGGTGATGTATCAAGGCCGTTTAAGCGCGGAGTTTACCCGTGAAGAGGCCACACAGGAGAAAATCCTCAAAGCGGCCATGGGTGAACCTCTGGTGAGGTGAAAATGAACCAAAAGACCACATTCGAGACAACCTCCTCCAGGCTGGCCGGGCTTTTTCGCTCTCCATCCGTGCGGGCTCTAGTGTCACTTCTGGTGGTGGTGGGGCTGGGACTGATTTTCAATGCGGAAGGTGCTTTTATCAAATGGGGGACACACCGCGATATGCTGAGACAGGTTTCCGTTTACGGTATCCTGGCTTGCGGGATGACCCTGGTCATCATAACTGCGGGAATAGATCTTTCCGTGGGAAGCATTCTCGGTTTTTCCGCGGTTTTGTTTTCTCTTTTCAGCATACACCTGGGCTGGCCTCCCTGGCTAGCTGTCTGTACCTGCTTTGCAGCCGGCACTGCATGCGGGGCTGCCTCCGGGGCCCTGATCGCACGCTTTAACATTCAGCCTTTTATAGCTACCCTGGCCATGATGGTTTTTGCCCGGGGCATGGCGAAATTCGTCTCGGGGGGGCAGAAAATATCCACTGCGGTTATGCAGCCGGACGGTAGCTACCAGTATGTGGAAGTCCCCGGGATTTTCGATCTTCTCAATTCGAGAATACTAGGCGAAAACCTGACGGTGGTCACCCTGATATTACTGGCATGTGTATTGGGCTGTTACCTGGTCCTGGCCAAGCTGCGCTGGGGCCGGTATTTTTATGCTATCGGCGGCAATGAGGAAGCCGCCAGGCTCTCCGGAGTGCCGGTGGGCGCGGTGAAAGTGCTGGCCTACGGTCTGAGCGGATTTTTCTGCGCCCTGGCCGGCATCTGCCAGGCCTCCCAGGAACTGCAGGGCGATCCCGAGGCCGGCATGGCCTATGAGCTGACTGCGATCGCCATTGTAGTTATCGGCGGGACCAGCTTGCGCGGAGGCCGGGGGAGCATCTGGCTCACCCTGCTGGGTACCATGACTATCGGCTGTCTCGAAAAAATCCTCAGTATTAATGCGGTCGGCGAGGCCAGCCGGTTGATGTTGACCGGGCTTATTATCATAGTCGCGGTCTTGTTCCAGAAAAGAGAGAATTAACTTATATCCTTAAGGAAAACGAATTATGAAAAAGATTATCGGCATCTTGATTGCTGCACTGGCCGCCGGGTCGGCACTCACCATTTTTTCTTGTGCAAAACAGACAAAGGACGACCGGGAGGGCGCCGGGCCTGAATGGACAATCGGCATGAGCCAGTGCAACCTGGGCGAGCCGTGGAGAGTCCAGATGAACGCCGATATCAAAAAAGCCGCCGGGGAGCATCCAGAGCTGAGAGTGGTTTTCAAGGACGCCCAGAACGACAACCTGAGGCAGCGGGCCCACGTGGAGGAATTTATACGCACGGGGGTCGACCTGATTATAATCTCACCCAAGGAAGCCGCCCCTCTGACTCCACCGGTGGCGGACGCCTTTCGGAAGGGCATACCGGTGATCGTGCTGGACCGCAGGGTACTGGGCCGGGAGTACACCTGTTTTATCGGGGCCGACAACAAAAGGATCGGACGGGCCGCGGGACGCTGGATTGTGGAGCGGCTGGGCGGGAAAGGCAGAGTGGTCGAGCTGAAAGGGCTGATGACTTCCACCCCCGGCCAGGACCGTCACTCGGGCTTTCTCGAGGGCATTAAAGGCTCGGATGTGGAAGTAATTTTCGAGGCCGACATGAAGTGGCTGGAGCCTGCCGCCCGCCAGGAGATGGAATCGGCGCTGGCCCGGTTCGAGGATATCGATCTGGTTTACGCTCATAACGATCCGGCGGCTCACGGGGCTTATCTGGCCGCCAGGGCGGCGGCACGGGAGAAAAACATTATTTTTGTGGGCATCGACGGGTTGCCTCACGAAGGGCAGGTATATGTGAAGCAGGGTCTGCTGGAGGCGAGCTTCGAATACCCCACCGGCGGAAAAGAAGCCATTGACATTGCCCTCGACATCTTGAGCGGCAAAGAAGTAGCCAGGGAGATTACCCTGTCTTCGCGGGTATTCACCCTGGCTAATATCGAACAGAGCGGCGAATGGCTCGAAGATGAATAAATGACTGAAACACCAGGCTTTGAATAAAAAAAGCCGTTCCTTGTTAAAGGAGCGGCTGGAAACAGGTCATCCTCCGGCCGGCTTAGAACAGGGCAGCCCCTAAGAAAGCGAAGTATACTGCCAGGGCGGCGACCGTTTTGCCGAAAAGCTGAATTCTTTCGCGAATAGTCAT
>CAZSTM010000180.1:0-7800 GCA_964609635.1 uncultured Gemmatimonadales bacterium | reverse complement strand
CATAGAGTATATCGCCGGGCAGCACGGTATCATCGAACTTGGCTTTATCATTACTGCCGTCCACCCGCTTGATGTAACATCTGCTACCGGAACCCTGGGAACTGGGGCCGCCGGCCTGCCCCAGGTAGTCCCGTACAGTCCATCCCGGCTGGTAAAGATAGCGCCCGGGAAAACTGACGCTGCCCGAGATAGAGATCCAATCGTTACGCACCGGATACTCGTAAATCGTCCCGTGTTCGAGCGGAGCTGCAGCCATCTGTTCGGTAAGGGGAACCCAGCGCTTTGAATTTCGCAGTGAGTCTGAGATAATAATCCTTCCCTCGGCGACTGTCTGGATGTTGCCCGGTCCGCCCACCAGCTCGAGAATATCATCAAGGGTTTCGCCGGGCAGGTACTCAACCACGAATTCGCTGATTTGATCTCTCAGCCACCTGCCGACAGTGACCGAATCCGAACCCGAAAGATTGGTAAAACTGCCGCGCAATATCACGTAATTCTCCACCGGCGGCACCTCCACGATACACCCATCCACCAGCGGCGGATTCTCCTGCAGATTTCCCTGCATGCGGTACCGTATCATATCCACCGTTTTTATCAGGCGGCGATCGCGGTCCAGCAGGCGAACCCGCCGCTGGCTGCCGCCCGATCTGACTCCCCCGGCTTCGCCGAGCAACCCGCTGACCCGGTCGACCGCGGTCATGAAATAAATGCCGGGCTTTTTGAGCGCCCCCACGGCGAACACCCGGAAAGTGCGGGGGTTGATCAGAGTAAGGGATATCCGGGCTTCCGAGTAGTATTCCGAAATCCGTCGGGTAAGATAGCTTTCAGCCTCGGTAAGAGACATACCGTCGACTTCCAGCGGCCCCACCGGCGGTACCAGCAACCTCCCCTCTGCGGAGACGAACAAATGGAAAGACTCGTAGAACTCAGCCCCCCAGATCGACACATCCATTTCATCTCCCGGCCCGAGATAATAACTCGACCGGTCGATTTTACCCTCGAGCGGGATCACAATCTCCGGAGTAGTGGGCTTGTATTCCGGCGAACCGCCCATCTTTTCTTCCAGTTCTCTCCGTTTTTTATCAAGATATTTCAGTGTCTGGGCTTCCAACAGGGAAGCCGAAACAGCAAAAACCAGCAAAACCATCGATAACTTCAATAGATTACGCCGACCGGAATACATCGTGTTCCCCTTAAGAATATCAGGGTATTGAAAAAGTCTGGAGCCGCGGTGGAGCAATTCAGGCTCCCGGAGTGCTCGATACAGATTTAAACTGTAATTATATCACATTTTCCACTTTAATTCAAGAAACATCTCTGCCGTAGTCTATTATGAAAGGATCTGGTTTACAGCATCTACTAATTATATTATAATATTATAGGCTCTTTTCATGGAAACAACCCTGCGCGATTACTGTGATCGAAAAAACTTATGAACTTAAAGAAGATTCTTTACTCGGCCCTGGCAGGCGGTTCTCTGGTTATAGGCGGCAGGTTGGTTTACCGCCGCAGGCTCTCTCGCCTCAAGGTTCTGAGGCAGCGCCGCCAACGGATGCGGTGGATTGTGCTGGAGTCCATCGCCAGGCTGGGCGAAATCTCTTCCGGCAGCGTCCCGGTCCAGGAGGCGTACTTCTTTATCTGGGTGGTGGAAAAAGTTTGTACCAGGCACGGGATCGACTGCCCGACATTCGATTTCAAGGTCAGTGAGGGGATGCTTTTCAGTTCCAAGCTGACCGGCATTCTGCGCAGGATGATCAAAGACTCCGTAGTGGATCTTGAGGGGGACCGCCTGCTTTCAGGCAAAAACGGCGCAGAAGAGCAGTCCGGTAAAACGGACCGCAGGGTGCTTAAGGTGATCAATGAGACTGTGGCCCAGTGGAAAAGCGATTTTCCCGATGAGCCGCTGGTGCGATTCGGCCAGCTTTTCCGTTAGCCCGGGCCATACGGGCAATCCGGGATTAATTCCAAGAGGGGGGATAAATGGTCCGACCGCTCGACCATGTGACCGTGATCCAGCAGATCAACTTTGCCGAAAAACTGCACCAGGACTCACACACGCATCCTGAAATAAGCCGCCTGCAGGCGGAGGACATCCAGAGGCGGCAACGGATTATGGAGCAGAAGCGCACGCAGGAAACCCACAAACCCGAGCGCGCCAAAATCCACCTGCGCCAAGAATACCGTCAAGGCCGAAGACGCCGTCAGAGACCCTCCGCCAAAAAGACCGGACCTACCGGCAAGATCGACCTCAGGGGCTGAGAGTATCCGCTCCGTCAGCCGGCGGGCGGCGACTGAACTCGGCCACTCTCAGGCACACATCCCGTAACAGCCGGCGGGCGGCTCTGCGCGAAATCAGCCAGTTATTCCCCATGATAGAAAAGGCGACCGGTTCCTCATCCGCAGTGCTGATATACCCGGAAAGCGCTATTACGGCGCTGATATAGCCGGTTTTGGCGAAAACCTTGCCGTCCGCCGCCGTACGCCGCATCATGCGCATTCCGTTGTCGATACCACCTACCGGAAGACTGGAAACATACTGCTCGCGCAGAGGGTGTTTATCCATGTAGTCCAGAAGCCTGACAAACATTTGGGTGGTAACCAGGTTCAGACGAGACAGTCCCGATCCATCCTCGATACGCAAGGCGCGGGTATCGAGCCCCAGTTTGCTCAAGAAACGTTTCTCGACTTCCAGCCCGCCGTCGAAACTACCCTCCTGCCCCAGGTAAGCGCCCAGAGTGAAAAGCAGTTGTTCGGCGTAGAAGTTGTGGCTGCGCTTATTGATCACCCGCACGATCTCTGCCAGCGGTACTGAGGAGTGCTGGGCTACGATCAGTGGGGATTTTTCCAGATAGCGCGCGCTGTCGGCCGGAGCATTCAACACCCGCACGGGCCCATCGATGCGGATACCCCGGCGGGCCAGGGCATCGGCGAAAGCTTCCGCTGCGAACAGCGCGGGTGATTCAACGGATACGTGTTCGAGGAAACCCAGGCTGCGGTGATATATTCCGCCGTCCAGATTCAGCAGCCCGCCTGGCGAATCCCTGGTGATCAGCAGGCGGTCTTCCTTTTTACTGGTCACGGTAGATGCCCGGTTCAGCAGTCGAAGCCGGGTACCCTCCGGTTTGATCCGAACCTCGGGAGGTCGGCCCGCTTTGCCGGCCGGGAAGACCTCGATGTCGACACAATTGTCGTTATAAGAGACAGCTGACACCGGTGCTGCGTAATACCACATCAGGTCCTCCCACGACCAGCCGTCCGCCCGGCGGGGAGGAACGAACAGCGTGTTGTCGGCCACCAGCGCTCCGGTCACCCGGCGGATGCCGGCCGAGAGAACCTGATCGGCCAGCTTCTCCCAGACGAAATCGACGGTTGGATAAAAGCGGTCCGAGATGGTAGGATCCCCGCTGCCGCGCAGTACCAGGTCACCGTTAAGCACACTGTCTTCCGGTGAAATCCGGCCCGCCGCCATGACAGCGGTGCGATAGCGGAAATCGTCCCCCAATCCGTCGAGGGCCGCCGCGGTTACCAGAAGTTTCAGGTTGGAAGCCGGCATGAAGCGGCGATGGGGATTGAGGCTTACCAGGTCATCGTCACGTTCGAGGGAATGCACCTGTATCCCCCAATCCGCGGTGTCCTGCTTGTAGTTTTCGAGGATGGAAAGAATGCGGCGGGTAAGCTCCCGGTCCGGCTCCCCCCGGCAGAGAGTGGGAGCAGCCGCCGCAAGCAGCAGAAAAATTAAAAGGCACGGCAGGACAAGTTTTAGGCCCGGGCGACTCGAGTTATAAATCCCGCCGAGGCTCATAATCCGAGCTGGATAACCTTGGCCTGACAAGGTACTAGTAATCGGGTATGACTTTCTCAGGATATTATCCCTCGACTGCCGGGGTGAGACCCATAAAATTTGCGGCCGTTAAATTTCTTATTGAGAGGAATGTTAGCGATTTTACCCTGGATTGTCAACCCGTCTCGGCAAGCAGTTAGATGAAAAGGTTGATCCACCACTGCCGCTGCAAGTTCTCTTCCGGGAAAACCAGACGACAAAAACAGCACTTAAAATTGACAGAACGGCCGATCCATTATAGTTTAGATTGGATGGTTTTCCCCTTTTTTGGGAAAATACTGCTGACAAGAGCAAGGAGAAACCCTTAAGTGAACCCCGTTGAACGAAATAGAAAATTTAAAATTCATCGACCGACCGGTGATCCCGCACCGGGTACCGAACCGCAAAAACCGGTCAGGTTGTACCACGGTCTGGGAAAAGCCCTTCCGTATTCCACGGACGCCATCCTGGAGCTCGGCAAGGAAGAACTGCTCAAGCTCCTCTGGTCTGCGGACCGCCGCATCCACAGGATCCTAAAAAACAGCCTGACCTTGATGGATTGCAGAAACAACCTTTTCCACTACCTCAACGAGCTCGTTCGAAGTTATTACAACATTTATTCGGATAAAAAATTCAAGGACCTTCACCCCCTGGAAAAAGTACATGCCAAAAGATGTGTCAGGATAATAAAAAACAGTATCCGCACGGAGAACGAGAAATTAACAGGCGCGGCCCCCCTGAACATCCTCTGGAAACTGGCCGGCGGAAAGCTCCATCTGCTGGAGGCGGTGACCCCCGGTTTTCTGTGCGAGATGATCTTTCTCTTCCTGGGGATAAAAGGAAAACTCTCATTCTACAGGCACGCCGAACAAACGCTCTCCCTGCTCAAGGTTCTCGATGAAAGCCGGGGGCTGGCGCGTTCATACGATCTCGACCGGTATTCAGAACGTATCAACCAGTTCCTGGTTCGCTACAGCTCCGGACTCGACCACGGGATAATCGAGAAAAACCGCGCCTCGAAAAAACGCATCATGAAGTATTTCGGAAGCACCGAACAACAGTGGAACGATTATCGCTGGCAGCTGAAAAACATAATTCGTAACCGCGGCACCATCGAGGCGCTGGTGGGTTTAAGCAACCAGGAACGCGAGGGCCTGATCCTGGCCGAGAAGCACGGTATCCTCTTCCAGATCACCCCCTATTATCTGAGTCTTTTCGACCCTGAAGCGGACACAGGCAGCGACTCGGCCGTGCGCGCCCAGGTTCTGCCGGGTCAACAATATGTGCAAAGCATGGCCAAGGCTCTGGCCGGCGGAGAAAACCTCGACTTCATGGGGGAAGCTTACACCAGCCCCTGTGATGGGATCACCCGGCGGTATGCCAAGGTGCTGATCCTCAAGGCGTTCAACAGCTGCCCGCAGATCTGTGTCTACTGCCAGCGCAACTGGGAGATCCACAGTATCGACAACAGCCGTATCTCCAGGAAAAAGCTCGCCAGGGCCATAAACTGGATCGCCGTCAACAAGCATATCGAGGAGGTTCTGGTGACCGGGGGAGATCCCTTGACCCCGGGAGATGATTTTTTAGCCTGGATCATGGACCGTTTATCGAAGATCGACCACCTCGAACGTATTCGGATCAGCACCCGGACGCCGGTGACCATGCCCTGCCGCATCACCGAGGAGACAATGGACCTGTTGAGCCGCTACCACGAGTTCGGGCGGCGGGAGATTTGCTTTGTCACACATTTTGAAAGCCCCCTGGAAATGACGCCGGATTCCCTGGCCGCGATCAAGCGCATCCGGGCCCGGGGAATGAACGTCTACAACCAGCAGGTCTTTACTTATTACAACAGCCGCAAGTTCGAAACCAGCGCCTTGCGCAAACTGCTCAAGCGCTGCGGTGTGGATCCCTACTATTGTTTCAACACCAAGGGCAAGGAGGAAACCCGGGCGTACCGGGTGCCCATCGCCCGCCTGCTGCAGGAATGGACCGAGGAAGCCCGCCTGCTGCCCGGGCTTGTCCGCACGGACACCCCGGTGTTCAATGTTCCGACCCTGGGTAAAAGCTATCTGCATTCCTGGCAGGACCACGATATAATCATGATTCTGCCGGACGGCAGGCGGGTCTATCGTTTCAACCCCTGGGAAACCATGTTCTCTCTAGCCTCCGTGTACATTCATACGGATGTCCCGATCTATGAGTACCTCAAGCGCCTTCAGCGCAACGGCGAAGACGTGAACGACTACCATTCCATCTGGTACTATTTTTAAAATCGGTATTCAGGAGACAGGAGTCAGGAGTCAGAATAGATTTTAAAAAGCCCTCCAGATTTCTCTCATGGATATAAAGGCTAAATCCCCATCCTTTTTCTTCCCTGTTTTGACATTTAAGGCGAACCGTATAAACCGGATACACTTTATCGACCAATTTCCCGGGCAAACCTCATTTTCGTTTTCCTCTTGCAAAGATCCGTAGGGGCACAGCAGCATGCTGTGCCCCTACATCGGGTTTTTGCCGAAACCCTGGAAACATTCCCCTTTGGGCGATTATTTTCGAAGCATAAAAATATTTATATTTTACTATAAAAACCGCACTAAAAAAATTCTTCCGCGAAAGGAGACACGCATGATGAGTGACCTACTTGCATCTTTATTTTTGCTAACCGTGGTTCTTTCATTTAGCTGCGCGCCCGGGGGATCCGCCGTTTCTGCCGATGGAGTTCCGATCAGTTTCCAGGCACAGGGCAAAGGCTCCCCGGCCCTGGTTTTTGTCCACGGCTGGTCCTGCGATAAAAGCTACTGGGAAGCCCAGGTGGCTCATTTTTCTAAAAAGCATAAAGTGGTGGCTGTCGATCTGGCGGGCCACGGCGAGTCGGGCCTGGGCCGTGCGGTTTATACCATGGCGGCCTTCGGCCAGGATGTGGCGGCGGTCGTAGAAAAACTAGGCCTCGATAAGGTAGTGCTTATAGGCCACTCCATGGGAGGATCGGTGATCGTAGAGGCGGCTCGCCGCCTGCCCGGAAAGGTTATCGGCCTGGTGGGAGCGGACACTTTCCAGGAAATCGAGCCTGGATGGACTCAAGAGCAAGTAGATGAGTGGCTGGCCTCTTTTCGCGAAGACTTTGCAGGAACCACCGGTGACTTTGTGCGCACCATGTTCACCCCCGCTTCCGATTCCGCCCTGGTGGAAAAGATTGTCGCCGACATGTCCGCGGCTCCTGCCGAAGTGGGCCTGAGCGCGCTTGAAAATTTGCTGGAGTTCCGTAAGCATGAGATTGCCGGGGCGCTACGCGAGATAAAACTTCCGGTGCGCTGCATCAACTCCGAAAAGTTCCCCACCAACGTCGATGCGGGCCGGCGGCATGCATCCTCTTTCGAAGTGGCGCTCATGGCGGGCGTGGGCCATTTCGTGATGAACGAGGACCCCGAAACATTCAACCGGTTGCTCGAGAAAGCCGTGGCGGAATTCGTACGCCTGGCCGGTTTGGAATGAAACCTTAATTACTAAAGTTTTAGCGATGAATGAGAGATTATGGATCACCTGCTCGAGATGATCTGTGCGGCAGTGGCCCGTCATCCGGAGAAACCCGCTGTTATCCAACTCTCTGCAGAAAAGCCGGTGGAAGTCTCCTACGGCGGCTTGTACGCAGGCGCCTGCCGCACCGCGGCGCGACTTTCCGGGATGGATCTTGCCCCCGGAGCCAGAGTGGTCCTCATGGGCGTCAACTCTCCCGGGTGGGCAGCCGCTTGCCTGGGTATCCATATGGCGGGTTTCACCGTGGCTCCCTTGGACCCTGAAATCACCGATGAGGCGCTGGGAAACATTCTTACTTTCCTCGAACCCGGTGCGGCAATTTGCGACCGCTCCCTGGCAGGCCGTTTCCAAGAAAGCGTCTCTGAAATAATCGAGCTGGAATCGATAGACCTCACTGCCGGCCAGGCAGAATTTAAGGCAAGGCCCGTCACCGAGGACCGGCC
>CAZSTM010000179.1:0-7808 GCA_964609635.1 uncultured Gemmatimonadales bacterium | reverse complement strand
GTTTCGAGGAACTTGCGGGCCACCTCGTGGATCAGTTTCAGGGCCACGGCATTTGCCGGTCCGACCCCGGGCACCTCGCTCAGACGTTCGATGGGGGCTTCGAGTACCTGGCGAAAACTCCCCAGCCGGGCCAGCAGTTCTCGAGCGGGTTTCTTGCAGTCCCGGCGCGGTGTGCCGAAAGTGAGCAGCAGCTCGATAATCTCATCATCCCGGAAAGCACCCAGGCCGTGGGTCAGGAACTTCTCACGCAGCCGGGCCCGGTGGCCGTCGGCAGTTTGTGAGGACTTTGCGCTCATTGTCCGGTTTCTCCCTCGAGATCGCCTCTTTCTTTATGGAACCGTTTCAGGCCTTCTTCCATTTCTTCACGGGTGAGCGACTCGCATTCGATAAAGATTTCCTCGATTCGCGTGTGTCTGTCCCGCCGGGCTTCCAGCAGCTCCCCGAGAGTTTCTCTGGAAATCAGGCCCATATCCACCGCCAGCTCTCCGAAAAGCCGGTTGTTGAGGGCCTGTTTTTTCAGAACGCGTTCCACGGACAATACCGGGAAATAACCCATACTGGCGGCCAACCGTCCAATGGGCATATTGATTGTCTTCTGGAAGTCGAGCGCTTTTTTAAGGTTCTTTTCCCTAATCAGGTCTGTCCGCAGAAGATACTCTCCGAAAAGCTCTTTTGCCATGGATGTTCCTTACCTTGACGGAGAAGTCGGTTCGGCCGGCCGATGCCGCCTCGCCGGCGTTTTTCTTCCGATACCCGGTCGGGCAGTGAAAACTCCCGTTTTAATTGCGGGTAATCGCCCAGACATTCAGGTCGAACTCACCGGTGCTGCTCAATAGCACCCGGCGAAGAGTTCCGTCCTCGGACTCGAACCACATCACGGTATTGGCACCCTGGGGATAAAGGGTCACCAAGAGTCCGAAATTACTCGGAACCGAGAACTGCATGGTGGGCTTGGTATCCAGAAAATTCTGGGCATACAAATAGCCCACCAGGCCCGCGAACAACATCAACGCCAGAGAGATTGCAAGATACACTTTACGCACTTCAAGCCTCCTGTTCTTGGTCAGACCAGTTTCATCTTGTATGCGGCCTTAAAAAGCGGCCTCATTAATGCAAATTTGGCGCGAGTGAAAAAAAAGCGGTTGGGTTTGTCCATGAAATAACGGCCTTCTTCGGGGAGCAGCACGAGAGAAACTTTGATATTGGGAGCCACCCCGATCATCAGTCCTCTTTCCATACAGGCCTCGTACATACGCCGGAATACCGGTATCATATCCTCTGTGGACGGCGGTGGAAGATCCTCGTAATCCGTGCCCTTGAGCGGTCGAAAAACACAGACTGTGGGTACGGCCCCCACCGAGGTGATCCAGTCGATAGCCTCGATCGAGCTTTCCGGCGATTCCAGCCCGGCCACAATTTCGCCGTTGGTGGTATGGAAAATCCCCGCGCAGTACTCGACCGCTTCCAGATAGCGGTCCAGCCCGTATCGATGGTGCTTGCCGGGGCAGACTTCCTGAAACCGCCGGCGGTCCCAGAGTTCGAAACAGAACGAGACCCGGTTGACCCCGATCTTTTTCAGGTGACGGTAGCGGGACAGATCGTGATGCGGTGGGGTTTGTATGCCGATTAAAAGCCCGAAGCGTTTTTTCAGGGCCCGGATGAAAGGCTCGAGGATGTCCAGATAGGTGTCGCCCGCATAATGGCCGGTGTTGAAATCCACATAGGTGATTCTGTTTTCCGCCACGGCTTCGCCGACTGTTTCCACGACATCGGCCACCGTTTTTTCCGAAGCGTCGTCATGACCCAGGTTAAGCCCCACCGAGCAGAACTTGCAGTTGACGCGTTGGGGCTCCTCCAGCCAGTAATCGCAGACCCGCGCCGGGTAAATCGCCAGATAAGTACCCTGGAGCGTCCCAACACGGTCCATCCTGGTTCCGCTGCCGGTTGTCTTGTCGTACCAGGCCGGACGGGGAGCCAGTCTGATTGGAGCGATCGGTTCATCTTCCCGCCAGATCGTGTAGCCGCCGTTCGGCCCGCGGTGCAGGATATAAGGGCTTGCGGCGGCGAAATGTTCGGTTACCGGAATGTTGGTGTAGAGGCCCTCGGGCAGAATGACCTCCAGCCCGCTGCCCAGCCCGGCCCGCGTGCGCAGGATACGACGGCCACCGTCCTCTTCCGTCCTGCAGTCGTCTCCCAGGCGTATACCCTTGCAGTAAAGCTCCAGTTTCAACAAGCCGGGGTTTTTTTTGAGATCTTCAATCATTTGTTAAGTATTAAGACACCAAGTGGTAACCGAGCCTGAATCATTCCGACTCCTGGACCCTGACTTCTTGAGCGGTTACCCGGCTGTCTTTAGACCTGTCCTTTTTTAAATTTTAAAATAAAACACTTTTTTAAAGATATTGCAACGGTTGTAGATGCCCGGTCTTTTTACTCTATGTAGCCGAGAGAGCGCAGTCTTTCGATCACCTCGCGGTCGTGACGGTAAGAGGGAGTCGAGACCCAGTCCAGAGGAGGGGGACCATAGGAGTTTATATAGTGCAGAGCAGGGATACCGCCGGGCCCGGTCTTTCCGGCCTCGGTTCGCGGCCGTCCATGCATGCTGCTGGCTACCGGCAGGCCAACCAGGTAAAGCAAAGTGGGTGCGATGTCTTCCAGGTGATAAATGCTTTCGGCGCGCCGGCCCTCTTTTATATCGATCCCCTTGAAAATTACTACCCCTTTCCGGCCCTGGGAGCGACCAATCTTACCTGGATCGCAAACTACCAGGATCAGCCCTCCGGGCTCGAAACCCTGGATCACCTCACCCAGCAGTTGATCGACATAGCAGTAGTACTCAGGTATCAATCCCTGGATGCGTTCCGACTCGACCATTTCGGTTCGCTCATCTATGCGGCTCAAGACATCGGCTCCCTGAAGATAAATTGCCAGCATCCCTACCTGGTACCTCTCGACCAGTTTAACCGCAGCCAGAGTGTAAAACAGGTCTGCCAGATAAATGGAACGGACCAGCTCACGCGCCTCGGCCGGAACCAAGCTTTCCAGGATGGTTCTTACTCCGGGCATGAAGTTGAGCATCAAGTCCAAATTCTCATCCAGTGATGCGTTGAGCGTCACCAGAGAATCGAATTCCGCCGGGGGTTCCACCTCGTGTTCATAGTAGACTGAGGGATTGATCTGCTCATCCCGCTGGAACATGGAGAGTTTGGCAAAAGTGCGCTCGCTCAGGGTGAAACCCTTGTTGGTCCGGGCCGGCCAGGAGGCCCACCAGTTAAGAATCCCGGAAGGCACCTCGAACAGCTCCAGGATCTCCCAGAGCGTCCTGCTGCGGCGCGATGATACGGTAACCGGAGATGCCCGCACCAGTTTGAAAAAGGGGAAAACATAATCGATCACCATTTCCAGGCCCGGCCGGGCCGGGCCCAGGTAGGGCTGGCGGGTGAGTCCCCGCAAGGTCAGGCTGGTAAAATTGTTTATGCCGTGCTTCTCCGGAGCCATACCGGTGGCCACTGTATTCCAGACCTGCGGCGCCAGATAACCCTTTTTGGTGTCGAGCTCAGCGGTGAAACCGCTGCTTATCAGACTCCCCATGACAGGAAGGCTGTCGCCGGCTGTCATACGAAAAACAGTCTCGGAATCCATTCCATCCAACCCGACCAGCAGAATGGGTATTAGCTGCTCGGGGCGCTCAGCCAGGGCGGAATCTAGAGAGGAGTCGGCGGCCCGGTAGCGAAAAACACCGACCACCCAGGCGCTCTCGAGGGCCAGCACGACCAGGGCGGAGACAACATACGATCTGGCTATCGGCCCTCTTCTTCTCGAGGAGGAGGTCGGAACCCCGCTCAGCAGGAAATAAACAAAACCGATCAGCCGCCCGGCCATCAGGCAGAGCATAAAAATAGCGGCCAGCACGGTCAGAGACAGCAGACCCAGCGGTGGAACAACTTTCGAGCCGATTCCGGTGATGTGCCACCAGCCCAGAAGATAAGCACAGAGCCCGGCGGCTACAGCCCCGCTCAACAGCATCGAACGGATATTGCCCCCACTCTTGCGGCCGGCGGTAAGTGTTCCGGATCTTATCCAGAACCAGGCCGGCACCTGCACCACCAGGAAACAGGCCGCGGTATAAGTAAGCCACAGGTAGCCGGCGAACAGCATCACATCCCGCGGGTTTTGGATAAAGCCGGGGTCGGCGAGCAGGGTGGCGCTGAGAGCCAGACCGGCCAGCAGCATTCCGACCAGCACCGAGACCTTGAGGCTCACGGTCAACACAGTAGTTAAGGGCCCGCCGGCCGGGCGGCTGATATACCTCTCGACCGGGCTCTGCAGATAACCCAGGGCGCGCAGACGAACTCTTATCTCCTCGATTTCGAGAAAAGCTTGTTCTTTTGGTTTGTCTTCTCGATCAGTCATGGAACCGGTTATTTTTCCCTTTGGTAAACGAAATCGGCAAGCTGGATCAGCAGTCTGGCTTTTTCGCCGAAGGGGTCGAGAGAATTCTTGGCTGTCTCGATCAACTCGCCGGCCACGGTATGGGCCTGCTGTTCACCGAACATGGTGACAAAAGTAACTTTATTCCTATCGGTCTGAGTGTCTTTGCCCAGCTCGAGGCTGGTGGAGCGGCTGTCCAGGATGTCATCGATTACCTGGAAGGCCAGGCCCAGATTTTTCGCATAGGCTGCCAGACAGTCGAGAGCCTGGCGGTCGGCGCCGCTGAGCCGGGCCCCGAGAGTGGCTGAAAGGGTGAACAGGGCTCCGGTCTTGTGGCTGTGCACGTACTCGAGTGAGTCGAAGTTCATGCTTTCCGGGTGAAGGTCTTTATACTGGCCGCCTATCATACCCGGCACCCCTACGCAATCGGCCGCCGAGCTAACCAGGTCCGCCGCCGCCTCAGGTTCCAGCCCGGCTTTAGCGACCGCGGCGCCGAGTAGACTGAAAGCCTGCATCAGCAGAGCATCGGCCGCCAGCACCGCCGTGGCCTCATCGGTGTGGCGGTGCAGGGTGGGCTGAGCGCGCCTTAAGTTCGCGTTATCCATGCAGGGCAGGTCATCCAGGATCAGCGAGGCGGTGTGTATCATCTCCACCGCGGCCGCGGCCTCGATTACCGATGCAGGCTCCCCCCCTGCCAGTTCCGCCGAGATCATGGTCAGCACCGGCCGAATGCGTTTACCCGGGGCCAACAGGCTGTAGCGCATGGCTTCCACCACCGGATCGGCAAATCCCTCGCCCGAGGGTAATAAACCCTCCAGCGCAGGCTGCAACAGCTGAGTATAGCGGCTGTATTGCTCGGGCAACCGGGCGGCTGTTTGCCCTGCAGTGGGCATGGAACCGGGTTCCGGCTTAGGGTCTGTGTTATTCTCCGGCATCCTGGCACCTTTGCTATAAAAATAAAAGTAGTAAAGGTATAAAGTGATAAAGTTGCCGGTTGTTAGCTGCCGGTAGCTGGAAAAAAAAGCAAAACCAACAACCTTTCAAGCCTGATCAAAAAGGTCGGCTCCCTCGTATTGCTCCGGTACCGGACAGCCGAAATATTTAAGCACGGTCGGGGCGATATCTCGCAGGTCAGGACCGGTTCGCGCGATCCGGCGGTTGGCAAGCAGCACCCCGGGTATCAGGTCGCGGTCCACCGAGCAGTGGTCCCCGCTCCACTTCTCCAGGTTGAGTTCGATAACCTCAGGGGGAACCGCTCCTAGAGCGGTCTGCCAGCTCACCCGGTAACCGATGTTAAAACCTACAACCAGATCGGGTGCTTCGTCAAGACGTGGACCGCGGTAAACCTCACGTCCGAGATAAACCCCGGAGACCACCTTTACCCCATCCTCGGGATCGTCCAAGCCTTTCAGCTCAGCGGCAATCTCTCTCACCAGCGATTCGTACTCGGCGCCGGGCCGGACAATGCCGCGGGCCTCCCTTCCCGTCAGATTGATAAAAATCAGTCCCAGTCCAAGCGAGTAGGCTCGCGTGCGGGACCAGTCGACATTGCGGAAGAAATCCCCTCCCCCGAACAGGTCTTTCAGGTTGTATCTCGGATCATCCTGGCCCTTGAGTTTCATGAACCCTTTTTGGACAAGCCAGGTATTGAGGTTGACCCCCTTGCGAAACGAGGAGAACCCGTGGTCACTGAGCACGAGTAGCAGGGTGCTCTCATCCTCGAATCTGGAACGCACCTGCCCCAGGAACCCATCCATCCACTTGTAGACTTGCAGGATGCAATCCCCGTATTTCTCATCCAGGCTTTCATCGTACATCGGATGGTGCTTATCGATATAGTGCCAGAACATGTGCTGTACCCGGTCGATCTCGCTGAAAACCTCGAAAAACAGATTCGGTTTCTCCTTTTCGAGTACGCTCAGCCCCATGGCCGAGCGCTGTTTGAAAATCTCCTCGAGGTCTTCCATGAAAGCTTTTTCATCGATCTTGCGTTCTTTCAGCGCGGCGGTCTCTGCGGCCCAGCCGCGGGTCTTGTAGTGGCCGATGCGGCGGAAGAGTCTCCCGGAGAACCCATCCGGATAAGAAATCGGAAATATCGGCTCATCGGGATGGATCTCGATGGGGCTCATGAATACCTTGACCTCGTTCCCCACCTCGGGCGCCAGAAAGCGGGTAAAACCGCGCAAGCCGACCAGGAAATTAAGCTCGAACTCGATATCCATCCATTCGCTCCATTGGCCCGGGGCCAGGGTAACGGTTTTTCCCTGGAGCTCTATGGTCACTTTGTGCGCCTCTTTTTCGAGCTTAAAGGTAATGGGGGTGGTCAAGTAGTTTTCGCCCGCCAGCTCATCGATGGCCGTGTCAAGAGCGGCCAGCTCCCTGGTATGTGCGCCCTCGGCGACCAGTTTGTTGCGTTTTGCGAGCAGCCGGGTCCTTTTCTGTCGGGTCACCGGGTTCCAGGGACCGTAAACCGTGGCCCGGGCTGTACGGTTGTCATCGAACTCGAGCGCCGAGACTTTGCCGCCGAACTCGGTATCCTCGAAATTCTCGGAGTAGATATCGGTGGTGAAAAAGTGGTAGGTCGCCTGGGTGCCGCGCAGGTCCGGAGTGGTGAGCCCGGAAAGCAGGATGCTCCCGGCCTGTACCTCATAGGCCGGGAAAGCCACCGGCGCCTCGAGCATGGCCGATTTGATTCCGTGTTCGGCGGCGTGCTTCCAGAAAGGCTTGCCGGTTTGCAGGCTCACGGCTTTGGGCCGCTCCAGCGGGATGAAGTCCCAGAGGAACCTGGGAAAAACCGGTTTGACCGAGGCTATTCGCGGGGTGTAGGTTTCGAGGTCGCGGTTGAGAAAATCGTAGATGCCGTGCACCCCGGCCTGGGCCGAAACGCTGAAAGTCGACCAGGCCACCGGCGATTCCGGCGGGATAGAGGTTTTCAGCTCGGTGAAAGAACCCTCATCCGCCAGAGCTTTCAGGTTGGGCAGGCAGCCCTGGCTCATGTACCGCCGCAGCAGCCACGGGCTGACCGCATCGAAACCTAAAATAATCACCCGTTCTTTCATCTTACGGGGTTTCGCCCCGGCGCTCTCACAGCCCGCGGCCGGCGCCACAGCCGTGCCCAGGGCCACAGCGGCGGAGCGCAGCAGGTCTCTTCGGGAGAGTTTTTTTTCACAGCTCAGTGGATGGATCTTCTTGGATGGTTTTTTCGATCTCATGTTTTTTTCTTCTTCAAAATAAATCAGGTTTCGATATGTTTCTTTAAGATCCAGGTAATCCCCTAAGCCGGGCACGGCACGCAGTGCCCCTACCATTCACGATATTGTTTTGTAGCATCTAATACCCCGCTCTCTCAGGGACGGTTCATTAATATATTCAGCCCG
>CAZSTM010000178.1:4516-7836 GCA_964609635.1 uncultured Gemmatimonadales bacterium | reverse complement strand
ACCGTATCATGCATGCACTCGGCGCCGGAGCACATCATGATCGCCACCCGCTCGGCATCCGGGGCGCCGACATAATCGAAAAGGTTGTAGCGCCGGCCGGTTATCTTGAAAAACTTGTCCATTTCCTGCTGCATGATCTCCGGGGCCGCCAGATAGAACTTATTCACGGTTTCGCGGCCCTGGAAGTACACGTCCGGGTTCTGGGAGCTGCCCTTGAGTTTCGGTCTATCTGGAGAAAGCGCCCGGGCGCGGTGGTCGGCGATCAGCTTTTCGTCCATCATCTGTATCATCTCTTCGCTGGAGAGCCCCTCGATCTTGGCCACCTCGCTCGAGGTGCGGAATCCGTCGAAAAAATGCACGTAAGGCACGCGCGACCTCAAGCTGGCGGCCTGGGCGATCAGGGCGAAATCCTGGGCTTCCTGAACGCCGCCCGAGGCGAGAAGACCGAAGCCGGTCGAACGGGTGGCCATCACATCCGAATGGTCGCCGAAAATCGAAAGGGCCTGGCAGGCCATCGAGCGTGCCGAAACATGGAAGACCGTGGGAGTTAGCTCGCCGGCGATCTTGAACATGTTCGGGATCATCAGCATCAGGCCCTGGCTGGCGGTAAAGGTCGTGCACAGGGCACCGGTGGTAAGCGCCCCGTGGACCGCACCGGAGGCTCCGCCCTCGGACTGCATCTCGGTAACCGAGGGGACAGTACCCCAGATATTTTTCTCACCCGCAGCCGACTTGGCATCGGCTATCTCGCCCATCGATGAGGAAGGCGTGATCGGATAAATAGCTATTACCTCATTAGTAGCATGGGCTACGTTGGATACGCCGGTGTTACCATCGACGGTTATCATCTTCTTACTCATTTTTCATCTCCTATAAAATTATACGCGCTAAAGCCGTTTCGACCGGCTTTCGTAAATTCCTGTTTTGCCATCCGAATTTCAAGTATCTAGTTTCAACCAATCTGAGAATAGGTCCGATGCAATAAATATAAAACAATAGCCCTTTCATCGAGCGGGCTATTTCAAAAGGATTTCTCCAGAGGAGAAAAAAATTTTACGAAAATACTCTGGAGCCTACTTGGTGAGGAGGAAAATTGAGTGTGCGATTTGCATTAGAGAGTTATAATTTAATAAAATAGTATTCCATGTCAAGAACATTGAAGACTCCCGGCAGCTTGATATTCAATTCAGGCCTGCCGGGAAACCAGTAGAACACTCCGCAACCGGTTGAAAAAATTTTCCCTTCTGTACCTGCCTTTCCGGCTGCCCGGAAATCAATTCCCGGGTGGAGCCAGGAGTTGCTGCATGAAAATTTCACGCAGTTTTTCCGCCTTCTCCCTGGGGATCAGGTTACCGATCAGAATCTGCCCCTCGGGATCATCCTCCACCCTGAAACCCGGCAGCTTTCCCCTGGGGCCGATTTCGATGTAGGCGTTACCGGTTTTTGTTTCAATCCAGTCGCCCATAAGGTAAGCGAACACGTTGAGGTCCGAGACATGGGGCCGGCTGGTGGCATCGGTCTTGTTAGTCCTCCACCAGTGGATCGCCTGAGATAGAAGTTCTGTGGAGGGAAGCCGGGCGTTCTTGAGACGGTCCACATCCTCCAGCCTCAGAGCGGCGTAGCGGGAAGTGGTTTCCGACAGCAGAACCCAGGGAACCCGCGAGCGCAGGGTCATGGCCACGGCCACCGGATCGTAGCGCAGATTCCAGCCGATTGACTGATCTTCGGGACCGACAAACCTGCCGCCGTTGGTGACAATTCTTTTAAGCTTCTTCACCGCCTCGGGATAACGAACCAGCAGGTGGCCCACGTTGCCCATCGATCCGATGGTGACCAGATTGACCTGGCCGGGATACTTTTCGGCCAATTGGGCAACGAGCTGGTCCGCCCGCAGCGGGCTCGGCTCGGGCAGACCCTCCTCATCCGGGGCCACCTCGCCGTAGCGCACCCCTCCGGAAAAACCGGTGTAAGTAGTGTCCTTCAGCGGCATGCTGCGTGAGTATCCTTCGGCCACGGGGATCTGGGGATGCCCGAACAGTTTAGTCACTTTCCTGGCGACCCGCGAGCGCGCCTGAACGTTGCCGTCCACCACTGTGATCGCCAGAACCTCGAATTGAGGAGAGGCCACTGCAAAGGCGGTAACCAGGATATCGTCAATGTCCTCGGCAATATCGGTGTCGATTATGACCTTGATCTTCTCATTTGATTTCTCGGCGGCTTGCACTGTCGACGAGGCGAGAGCGAAAAACACGAACGACAAAGCGACAGAGACAAGCGACAACCGGGGTCTGAGCATCTTGCACTCCTTTCGGTGATTCATCGGCATGTCATGCTCCAGGATGCGGATTATTGGGTAACAATCTGCGGTTTGTCAAAATCTGTGGGCCATTCCGGGTGACGGTAAAGTTCAAAGAGCCGGGTTATTTGGGCGGGAGTGACCCGGGCAGCGGACAATTCCGGAATTTCATTCTCACCGAAAAACGCCACGCCGTCCGTCTCTTTGCTGTGCGCGGGTTCTCCGCCCACGATTTCGCACATGAAAAAAAGTTTGTAAGCATGAATCGGGTGAGGTGGATGGTCGTGCTTTTTTTTGTCATAAACGGCCAGCAGCTTGAGCACCCTGGTGCGGTATCCGGATTCCTCGTAAACCTCACGCACCACGGACTCTGCAGGAGATTCGTTGAGATCGGCCCATCCGCCCGGCAGGGTCCAGCGACCGTCCCTTCGTTCCCTGACCAGCAAGATTTTATCCTCGCGAAACACCACTCCCCGCACGTCTGTTTTCGGGGTGGCGGCCCCTACCTCACCGGCAAACAGGCCGCGAACGTAACTCGAATCCACGTCGGTATGACAAGCCATAATCTCGGCTGCAAGCTCTTGCACCTGTTCGAAACGTTCTAGATCGAACGGGTCTTTCGAGTAAGCAAGGCCGTTCTGCGCAATAGCCTGTAATTCTCTGGCCCACTCAAGCCACTTAGGTTCCATCGGTTTCTCCTGTCAGACCGACTTTAAGATACTCAACAACTCCGAACGAGCCTTCGGCTCACCCTGAAACCATGATTTTTTTTGCAGGGGGCGACCGGTGGTAGCCCTACAAAACACCTGTATTTTCTGCAGCAGAAGGGGAAGGTTCTACCTGTTAAAGAATTTGTTTCAGTTGTGCGGTAACCTCAGCGAACAACTCGCGCGCCAGGTACAGTGAATCGCGCGCCTCGCCGGGGTAGTTGTCAACCGCCGCGGACCAGGCGCGGTTCAGGGTGCGCTCGGCACGGGTGAAATCGGCCATCACCCTGGAGTAAGGCCCGTAACCGAGTCGCGCC
>CAZSTM010000178.1:0-4506 GCA_964609635.1 uncultured Gemmatimonadales bacterium | reverse complement strand
CTGCAGGCTGTTGCGGTTCTGGGCGAAGTCGAACACCTCGCCCTCGATCAGGCGGTCCAGCTCGTGGTGGATCTGCTCGCAATCCAGGTCTTCACGCTCATCAAGGCGGGTGAGAGCGCCACAGATCGACTCCAGGCAGGCGGCGTGATCGAAAGTACTCTCATCCGGCTGCCGGGCAAGTTTATCGGGTGAGGGTTTTTTTCGCACCAGCCAGAGGGAAAAGGCCATGGCCGCCAGCGAGACCGCAAAAGGAGCGGTAAGCACCGGGATAGGCGAGGCAAAAACCGCGGCGGCAACCGTAGAGACCGTTAACAGCAAGTTACCAAAAAGTTTACGATTCATTACAACTGCTCCGCATATAGTGCTACTGTACCATTAATCCGGATATTACCCTGATCATGGCGTAGATAACTCCCACGATGGCATCCCCTACTATAAAGCCCGCCGCCACCGGCAAGCCCTTGTTCTCGACCCAACGTGTGCCTTTCAATTTTTCACTGGCCAGGTTGAGAGCGCATCCCAGCCCGTAGGGCAGGATGTACAACAGGGGCAGATACATGGACAGGCCGACCAGCACACCCAGCCCGCCGATGGGGCCGAAAGAGAGCAGGCCTCCGATCAGGGCGCCGGTGAGATACTTATCGGCCGGCACATCTCCGCCGATAATGCCGTTTATCGCCGCATCGAGAGCCTGGGCCTGGGGTGCGGCGATGCTGGTACCCGGTCCGAACCGGTAGGCATTCCAGATCAGATCGATCACCACCACCGTAATTATGGGGCCTATCCAGCTGAAAAGAAGCTGCACCGCCTGCTGGCGGGCCGGGCGCGCGCCGACAATGGAGCCGGTCTTCAAATCCTGCATCATGTCCGCGCATTCGCTGATCGCCACGCAGACTGTGGCTCCGATCAGTACTGCCAGGATCACCCCGGTGTGGTGGTCGATACCGTAAGTGAAAAACAAAATGATAGTCACCGCGATCAGGGCCAGCCCGCTGATCGGCGACCAGTCGGTCATTCCGGTGCACTGGGCCACGATCACTCCGGCGAGCCAGAGCCAGAGGGTGCCGGCCAGGGCGATGATCATGATCCTGGTCACGCCGATAGGCCCTGCCGCCAGGTAGCAGACCAGGCAAAGCACGATCAGCGAGGCGGCTATGGCCCCATAAAGATATTTTATGCTAAGCTCCTCGACATGCTTGATCGAGGACTGGATGCCGCTGCGGCGGCGCAATGAGGAGAAAGCCTCCTTGATCGAGGGAAAAGTCAGCACTATTCCCATCAGGGCCCCGCCGATCAGCATTCCGATCCCCACCGGCCGGTTCATGTGGGCGTGAACCCAGTCAACCGTCTCTACCGCCGAAACTCCGGAAGGTATCCAGTTCATCCACACCGCTATCGGAGCTATGATCCACTTGGCCAGCACACCGCCGATCAGCACCGCGAACCCGGCGCGTCCGCTGATATAACCTGCACCCAGGCTGAGCAGGCTGATCGCCCAGACATTGGTGATATAGTAAGGCAGCCTGAAAAAGGCGCCCAGGTCGACTGTTTCGGGGATCCAGTGCAGGTGTACTGCCGTGCTGACCACTGCGCTGAACCCCACTCCCACGGCCAGCAGAACGGCCTTTTTTACTCCCGCGCCCGGGGAGCGAAGGATCGTGCCCACTGCGGTACCCGAGGGGAAACGCAGCCGGTCGATGTCGATCATCTGCTTGCGGATGGGGATTATAAAAGCCACCCCTAAGGTGGCGCCGCACATGGTGGCCAGAACCACGTGAAGGAACTCGAACTCGGTGCCTCGCAGATAAAGCACCGGGATGGTGAAAATGATACCCGCGCCGGTAGCGTTGATACCGCTGGCGATGGTCTGGTTGATGTTGTTCTCCACGATGGTGCTGCGCCGCAAGATACCACGCAGCACTCCCCAGCCGATAATCGCCGCAATCTCCGAGCCCACAATGGTAAAACCGATCAACAACCCCGCATAAGTAATGGAGGCATTTAGCAGCACCCCTACCAGCAGACCCAGAACGATGGCTTCCCAGGTTATCTCACGGTAAGGCCCGGTTTTTATTTTGGGTCCGGACATGCGGTTTTCCCGTCTCCGCTCAGGTAGTTAATCGAATGTCTTCGCTTGATAAAATTACGACAGGGAAAGTAAACAAGTCTCTCCGGTGGGTCAACAAAGGTTTCGGAGAAGTGCCACCGGATCAGCCACCGCTTCCGGAAAAGAAGTAATCCAGCGTCTCCTGCGAGAAAAATCCCAGGTACCACTCGATCAGCCACTGCCCGAAAAACAAGTAAACACCTGCTCCCAGAGCGAGAAAAATTCCGAAAGGAACCAGTTTATCTCTTTTAAGAACATAGTTTATCCAGCCGAAAATGAGACTTCCTGCCAGAGAGCCCGCGAAAACGGTAAAGAGCACCCCCGGCCAGCCGGTAAACGCGCCGATCATGGCCATCATTTTCACATCCCCTCCCCCCATAGCCTCCCTGCGCATGATCAGCTCGCCGATCAGCCCCACCAGGTACAACAATCCCCCGCCGACCAGAAGCCCGATAACCGACTCCAGCGGACTCACCCTACCGGGCAAAAATGAGAACGCCAGGCCGAGTACCAGCCCGCCGAGAGAAAAAAGATCGGGAATGTGGTAGCTTTCGGCATCGGCCACTGCGATCCCCAGCAAGATTATCAGGAAGACGGCATCGGCGATAAAGAGCGTCATGGAATCGCCGTTCAGGTAGGCCGCTACCGCCAGGGCCGCGCAGCCCGCCTCGACCAGAGGATACCGCACGGAAATCCCGGCCCGGCAGTTGCGGCACTTGCCCCTCAAAATGAAATAGCTGATCACCGGAATATTGTCGTAAAAGCGGATCGGCGCCCTGCATTCCGGGCAATGCGACCGCGGACGGACAATCGATTCCCCCCTGGGCAGCCGGTAAATGCAGACATTGAGGAAACTGCCGATCATGCTGCCGATTATTCCGGCGTATATGGCGATGGTAACCTTTAAATCCATGGAAATTCTTTCTAACTAACCCGGACAAGCCTGAACAAAAAATATAGACTGGATAACAGGATGAACCTGATTATTTTTTCCTGTTTATCAAAAGATTCAAATCCTTTACTTTCCTTTTAACTTCAACCTTGCGCTCACCGAAGTTCAACAGCAATCCCACGGGCTTGTTAGTAGCCACCAGATAATTTACCAGTTGAACTTCATGTGCTTGTATCAGGCGTTTTATCGATTTCAGTTCTACGATAATCGTATTTTCCACGATAATGTCTGCTGTGAAAACACCCACTTCTTTACTTTCGTAATATACCTTTATTTCTTTTTGTTGCTTAAGCCTTAAGGTCAACTTTACCTAATTCAATCATCAAACAATTCTCATAGACTGATTCAAGAAAGCCAAAGCCCATCTTATTGTATACTCGATAAGCGCAACCGATAATTTTTTCTGTCATTTCTTTGTGCTGCATATCCAAGGCTTTCTCTTGGCTGTGATTTACTGGATTTTGTTTTTCTAAATCATGTCTATCCTGTTATCCTGTCTAAAGTTTTAACCATTCTGAGTTCAATCTAATTTGTAATAGACTGAAACCTGCCGCTCCTGCGGCCTATCTCGTAAAGGATAACACCCGCGGCCACGGCCACATTGAGGCTCTCCACACCGCCTGTCATGGGTACCGCCAGTTTACGGCCGGCCGGCCGGGTAAAAGTCGAGGAAACTCCTTCCGCCTCGGAGCCCAGAATAACCGCAGTGCGCTCCGGGAACCGCTCAATTGTAAAAAGGTTTTCGCCTTCGAGCGCGGCCTCGAATACAGTGAAACACTTTCCCTGCAGAAAGGCGATTATCTCCTCGGCGGAGCCCACCTCGACAACAGGCAGGCGGAACAGTGCACCGGCAGTTGCGCGCACGCACTTGGGGCTGTATGAATCGACCGTGTCAGGCCCTACCAGCACCGCATCGGCTGCGCCGGCGGCCGAGGTGCGGATAACCGCCCCCAGGTTACCCGGCTCCTTGAGTGCATCGCAAACCACCAGCAGGCAGCGTTCTTGAACGTGCAACCGCTCAAGAGGAGAAGGCACAAGCTTGCAGACCGCCGCTACCGGCTGGGGCCGGACCGGGTCCAGCGCCTTGCTTAAGGCCTTTTCATCGATACCATAAACCGGCACTTGGGATTTCAGCAAGCCGGCCAGCAAGTCCTGCGCCCTGCGGCTCAGGGGCTTTCCCTTGTCCAGCCCGGCCGCCACCGCCCAGCTTATGCCCACACCTGCGGCCAGGGCCTCCTCCACCAGACGGACTCCCTCGGCCACGAACAGGCTTTCGCTGCGGCGGTACTTTTTCTTCGCCAGACTGTTAAGCAGTTTCAGCCTGGCCCGGGAGAGCGAAGGTAACGAGCTTATACTTACCTGTTCCATCGATTAATAAAATCCCCCCTGCCCCAGTAATGTCCGGTTAGGTTTTTGCATGTAGATTAAAATACAATTGATTCTTTAA
>CAZSTM010000177.1:0-7841 GCA_964609635.1 uncultured Gemmatimonadales bacterium | reverse complement strand
CCCGACGGCTCCTGGGCCAGCCGGGGCCTGGATGTGACAGTCTGCTACGGCGTGCAGTTCGACCCCTTTGACAGCAACCACCTGTTTGCCAACTACACCGACATCGGCGCCCTGCAGAGCTTCAACGGAGGCAAGAGCTGGTTCCATGCCACCAAAGGCATCCCGCATGCCTGGATCAACGGCTGCTACTGGACGGTTTTCGATCCGGAGGTGAAAGGACGCGCCTGGTCGGCCTGGTCAAGCGCCCATGACCTTCCCCGGCCCAAGATGTTCCGCAGCGGTAATTTCCACCGTTACGTGGGCGGTGCGGCCATTTCCCGGGACGGCTGCCGGACCTGGGAAGTGAGCAATACGGGCCTTCCCGAAAACTGTGTCTGCACCCACATCGTGCTCGACACCCGAAGTCCGGCGGACTCGAGGACCCTTTATCTTTGCGGGTTCGGCAAGGGAGTTTTCAAGTCGGTCGATGGAGGCCGGACCTGGCGGAAAACCGGTGAGATTCCGGGACCCAACAAGAACGCCTGGCAGCTGAGCCTGCTGCCGGACGGCAGATTGATCCTGCTGGTGGCCCGCGGGCTCGAGAACCGGAAGATGGTCGACGGTGCCGTGTACCTCAGCGACGACGGCGGTGATACCTGGCGGCCCGTGGCGCTGCCCGAAGGAGTTAACGCCCCGAACGACCTGGCTGTGGACCCCACCGACCCGGATAGAATGTTCCTGAGCCTGTGGCCTCGCGTTAAAGAGGGCAGGGAAATCTGTGGAGGGCTCCTGCTTACCGAGGACGGCGCCAGGACCTGGCGGCGCGTTTTCCGGGAAGACGCGCACGTTTACGACGCCGATATAGACCCGGAAAACCCTGCCGGAATCTATATCAACACATTCGACAGCGCGGCTTTCGCCAGCAGGGACGGCGGACGGACCTGGGAAAAGATAAAAGGCTACGACTTCAAATGGGGGCACAGGGTGATGGTTGACCCCCATAACCCGGGAATGCTCTATCTGACGGCCTTCGGTGGAGGGCTTTTTCACGGTCCCGCCGATGGTGACCCGGAGGCCGGGTTTGATATCGTTAACTTCTCACTGGATTGGCGCTGGGGGCAGTGACGGCTTTTCCCCACCCGCTTTCCGGGATACAATTCCAATTGAACACTTGAAGGGGCGTTGAAGAAAAGATTTCAAACGCCCCGGGGTTGAAATTTATTGCTTTTTGGCTGTCAAGGGCATGTGAATGGGCCATTCGGCCCACCCTTGAGGTGCCATATACCCATGACTTTGGATTTTTTCAAAACCCTTTTAAAGATCGGGGAAACGGGATGAAAGCCGGAAAATTAAAATATATCATACCGATTATTTGCCTGATTTTCTTAGCTTGCGTACAGGAAGAGAAAACACCGGTATCGAGCGAAATCTCAGGAGGCCGGCGGATTGAAAATCTCAAAGGAATTCATCCCAGGCTCCTGCTGACAAAAGCCAAAGTGAAGGAGTTGAGGGCGGCTTTAAAAACGACTCACCGGCCGCTCTGGGATCGTTATCTACAGGACCTGCCGAGAATGATCGGCGTTTCACGCAGGACTCGGCCGCTCGGTGATGTCCGCTACGACGGCGACCTGGCGGTGGAGCTGGCTTTCGCCTGGCTGATGACCGGTGAGGACAGCCTGTTGCAGATTGCCAAAGAGCACGTGCTCAGGCTCACCGACCCCGCCTCGTGGGAAGCTCCCGGGGAGCTGCTCTACCTCATCGGGAGTCATTTCCTGATGGGTATCAGCCTGGCCTATGACTGGCTTTACCCGGCCCTCACTCAGGAAGAGCGCTCGCAGATCGCCTCCTGTCTCGGCAGGGAGGCCCGGACCCAGTACGAGTCCATAGTAAAGGGCCGGATCTGGTGGCGAAACCAGTACTTTCAAAACCACTCCCATTCAAACTACTGCGGCCTGGCTTTCGCCGCTGCAGCCCTCTACGGGGAAGATGACAGGGCCGCTGAATGGCTGGTCGTGTGCGATGAGTTTTTCCAAAAGATTTTCACGGTTATGCCCGCGGACGGATCATCGGTCGAGGGTTACGCCTATGCAGGCTATGGCGGAGAATACATCCTCAAGTATGCCATGCTGGCCCGCGAGCTCCTGGGTAAGGATTATACGGAAAACTCCTGGATGAAAAACTATACCGATTACATGGTGCAAGGCCTGCTCCCGCTCTGCAGCGCCGACAAATGGGCCATGACTTTCGGCGACGGCCCCCACCGGGGCTGGACCTCCACCGCCCAACACCTCTTTCTGCTGGCTTCCCTTTACCGGAATTCTTCCGCCCAGTGGATGGCTGAGTTCACAGTCGCCCTGCGCGACAAAGGCCTGGGAAGCCACGGGTGGATGATGCTTCTCTACTACGATCCAAAGGTAGGTGAAGCCGATCCTGCCGCTTTCCCCACTCTCAAATACTTCCCGGAGATAGGGCAGGTGATGATGCGCTCTGCCTGGGATGACACCTCGGCCACACTGGTTGGTTTCAAGTGCGGCCCCTTTATGGGCCGGACCCATTCTGCGGATGCAGCTTTCGACTGGGGGACAGGGCATGCCGAGCCGGATGCCGGTTCTTTCCAGATCTTTTCACACGGCCGGTTTTTAGCTCTGGGAGCCCTTTATACAGGGTTCAAGCTCAGTGGAAACCACAATACCGTGCTTATCAAGGAAAGGGGCCAGTTGGGCGATGAGATGCCGGGTTTTGCTTCTATCGAGGCGCTCAAATTCGGGCACTATCCGGAAATCCTGCATACGCTCTCCACGGAAAGCTATGATTATGTTGTCGGGGATGTCGCCAAAGCTTACCACCCGGCCCTGGGCCTGAAACGCTATCTCAGGCACCTGCTTTTCGTGAAACCCGATATCCTGGTGGTTGCCGATGAGTTTACTCTAGAGGAGAAAGGCATTGTTTATAATTACCGCTGTCAGGATATTAAAACCGGCCCCACGCTTTCACGCAACCGGAGCGGCCAGGTGGTCGGCAGCCAGGGTGAAGCCTTTGTCATCTTTGACGGGGTGCAGGGGACCTACCGCATTTATATCTGTTATCTGGACAACGATCCAGGGGCGGCGGAATACTCTCTAGCGGTGGACGGAAAAATCATTCATAGCTGGAAAAGCATGAATGAGGACCGGGATGACAACCTGATCGAGGTAACCCCTGCCGTGGAGTTGAAAAAGGGCAGCAGGATCTCTTTCCGGGGCCGGTCGATGCCGGAAGATTTCCGGCTTACCAAGATGGCGGCTTTCAGCAAAGAAGTTCCTGTGCCTCGCAGGGCCCAATGGCTGATGCACTTCGATCCGGCGGCGAGGATTTCATCAAAGGCATCCCGCATCACCGCCGCACTGGATGGAACTACACTCGATCTCTATGCACTGGCACCTGCAGAAAGGACGGTGAATTGGGAATCATACGAGATTTTAAGGGCCGATCTCGAACCGTTTAACTACCACCGGACCAAGCGTCTGGTGATCGAGCCGGTGTTCAGGGGAAATGATCTGACTATGCTGACACTATTGCATGCGAAAACCGCCCGCTTTAAAGCTTTGGAAAATGTCAAGGCCGCCCTGGAGAACGGCCAGGCCCTGATTGACTGGACACGGGACGGTAAAAGATTTTCCCTTAACTGGGATCTGCAAAATAAGAAGATTAACCTGTCCGTTCCTCAGAGCGGTTATTAACAGATCTGGGAAGTATGGAAAATACGCCGGGAAATGACAAATTCAGCTTCAACCGTCCAAAGGGGGTTTGCAATGCACGCTCCAGGAAGAAATAATACCGGATTCCATGCCGTTTTTATCATAGCGGCCCTGTGCCTCATTCCGGCAGGATGTAAGGGCCCTGAGCCGGTGATCGTGGAACCGGTCGAGATCGATGAAGTACTGGTTAACCCCGGTATGGGATTCACCACTTTTTACAGTTTCAACACTGATGAGCGCAATTCGGACCACCCGCTGTGCTCGATAGTATATTACCGCTGGTACTGGGATACCCTCGAGCCCGAAGAGGGCAGGATCGCTTTCGGCCTGATCGACAGCATCCTGGCACTTGCCCACCGGAAGGGCCAGAAGCTCGCTTTCCGGGTGATGTGCCAGAACGGCCACGAGGATGCAGACAAAACCGTGGACGACAAGATGGAAGTCCCGCCCTGGTACAAGGCTTCCGGTGCACCGGGTTTCTATTATCCTGACGGCGAGCGCTGGATGCCTGACTATGATTCGGAAGCTTTTTTCGAGAAACACGGTCGTCTGATCCGTGCCCTGGGCGAGCGTTACGACGGCCACCCCGATGTAGACCATGTGGATATCGGCTCCATCGGCCACTGGGGCGAGTGGCACACCGAGGGACTCGACTACCGGCATATGCCCAGCCTGGAAAACCAGCTCCGGACGGTCGATATTTACCTGGAGAGTTTCAGCAAAACTCCGCTGGTGATGCAGGTCGACGCCCATGAGGCGCTGAAATATGCGGTCTCCAAAGGAACCGGCTTTCGTGCGGACTGTGTGGGCGATATGACCGAGAACCGCTTCTTCGAGAAAGACGGTACGCCGACCAACCACATGCTTATCCGCTATCCCCGCGCCCTGGGACTCGAAGGAATGAGCGATGCCTGGAAAACGGCCCCGGTGGTGTTCGAAACCTGCGGCAACTTTCAATGGTGGTACGATGAGAACTGGGATGCAGATTGGATATTCGACAAGCTGCTGGAATGGCACGTTTCGGTACTCAACAATAAATCTTTTTCCATCCCGCCTGATTATTGGCCTAAAGTGATCGATTTTCAGAAAAAAATGGGCTACAGGTTCGTACTCAGAAACTTCGCTCACCTGGACCCGGCACGCAAAGGAAAAAGCCTGGACCTTGAGATGAAATGGGAGAACAAAGGAGTAGCTCCCTGTTATCTGCGCCATCCCCTGGCCATCGAGCTGCGGGGGACCGGTCACGAGGCATCCCGGCGCTTTGAGACGGATGTCGATATCACCCAGTGGCTGCCCGGTATTCATGAGGTCAAGGCAACCCTTGAGCTTCCCGCCGATTTACCGGCGGATGAATATGATCTTTATCTGGCACTGCTGGACCCTTACACCCTCGAACCCGCAATCAAGCCGGCGATCGAAGGGCTTGGGGAGGACGGCTGGTTCAAGATCAGCAAGGTTAAAGTCAAATAAGCCCCGCTCTCTGATCCGAAGACAAACAGATCATGGAGTCGGACATAGAGAAGATAAAAACCTGCTGGTATGTTATACCTTGTGGCTGATGTCCGAGATCCAGGTGAAATAACCGGCTCGAGGCCTTGAGCCGGGAGATAACCATCGACTAATGCTTGATTTTTTTATAAAGGGAAAACAGCTTTCCATCGAGCTTATCGGCCGATGCTCTCAGGTTTAATCTATTATAAGGAGGACTCAATGCGCACCGGAAAGGCAGTCTTGATTTCACTGATTTCATTTGTCTTTGTTCCACTGGTTTTGTCGGCTGAGGATTTCCCCGTTTATCCTATACCGCAGTGGATCGAGCTGACCGGCCAGAGGTTTGAGCTGGCTCAAGCCCGCATAAGTTTTTTCAGCGGGCCGGACCACAAGATGGCGGAGCTTGCGGAGTATCTCTCGCAGGAAATAGCGGCCGGGCATAAGCTTTCATTAACCTGGGAGAGGGCCGAAGGAATAAACCTGCAAAAACCCGGGATAGTCATCGGGTTGATCTCCGACCCGAAAATCGTGCAGTGCCTTAAGCGAGCCGGCCTGGAACCCGATTCCGGATGCGATGCGCCGGAGGCATATCTGATAGGAGTCAACCCTCAGCTTGCGGTGATCGCAGGGCATGACCTGAGAGGGCTTTTTTACGGGATCCAGAGTTTCCTTCAGCTTGTCGAATCACCGGAGCCCGGACAGGCCTTTGTAAAGGGGGTCCGCATCCGTGACGAGCCGTTCAAGCCGGTGCGAGGAGTCCATGTCTATCTCCCGGCAAGGGAGGACATTCCCTTTTTCAAAAACTATATCAAGACCATGGCTCACTTCAAGATAAACACCCTGATCATAGAGGTGGGCGGCGGAATGCGCCTGGACAGACACCCTGAAATCAATATCGCCTGGGAGAATTTCTGCCGGGCTTTTTACGATATGGGCGACCCGATGCTCAAGTACGGAGAACAGGTTCCCCTGGGACCCAAAGGACGTTTCCAGGCCTCGGTGCACACCGAGCTGGGCGGGGGCGGCTGGCTGAGCAAAGAGGAAGTAAAAGACCTAGTGGAATTCGCCCGCAGCCATTTCATGAACGTAGTCCCGGAAATCCAGAGCCTTTCCCATGCTTACTACATGGTGCTTGCCCACCGTGACATCGCCGAGATCCCCGAGGCCGACTGGCCGGATTCCTACGACCCCTCGAACCCCAAGTCTTACGAGCTTCTGTTCGAGGTGATAGATGAGTATCTGGAGGTGTTCAGGCCCGAATGGGTCCATATCGGGCATGATGAATGGAGAGCGGGCGTAAAGGGGAATACCGGCGAGTTGTTCGGCCAGGATGTACTCAAGATTTACCGCTACCTGAAATCCCGCGGTGTCGGGACCATGATGTGGGCCGACCATCTGGTCAGCGGGCATAATATGAAAAGCCGGATACCGGAGGCGCCGGAAAAGGGAGTATGGTACGCCTATCCCTCGACTGAAGGTGCTGCAGAGATAATAGCCGCGGAAGCGAAAGACATTCTGATGCTCAACTGGTCCTGGGGAGTCGATCCCACCTCCGATGACCAGTTAAAAAACCACGGCTGGCAACAGATTTTCGGCAACTTCAGCGGAAGCAGGCAATACGAGCAGTGGCCCAAGAGGCTTGCGCGGGAGGATGTCCTGGGAGCGGAGATATCCACCTGGTGCCTGGCGGATGAATTCAGCTACGGGCAGAACGGGAGCCTGCTGGATATGCTCCTGGGCGAAAACCTTCTCTGGTCGAGTCATGCGCCTCCCCTCGAAAAACTCTACGAACACCTGTCCGTAAAGATGCCTGAAATCAGGGAGCTGCTCTCCGGCAGCCCGCTACCCTCTCTGGAAGTGAAACGGAAACGCCGGGGCTATACTTTCGTTCCGGTAAGCATTTCTCCCCGGGGCAATTTTGGACGAACTACCGAAGAATCGGCAGACCTGAGCCGGATACCGTCAGGAAAGGTAGTTTACCTCGGTTGGCCGTTTGTTATCGGGGAGGGCGAACGAGCTTTTGCAGCAGCTCGGGGGATCGGGGAGGAGGTCCGCGACATCCCGGTTGAATCCAGCGCCGCCAGCCTTTTATTCCTGCAGGTGACCACAAGCAAAGGAAGTAAACACAATACCTACTTCAGCAATTACCCGGAGGATACCGCAGAGCTTCTGGGCTACTATCGGGTTAGATATGTTGACGGGTATGAGGAAACGGTTCCCATCCGCTACGGTCGCAATATCTCCAGTTACGGCGGCGATTTCTCCGACCAGTTATATTTCGCCCACACCATAAAGCTCGCAGAAAACCCCACCGGTGAGCCGGTACTGGTCTATGCCTGTGAGTGGGTCAATCCGAGACCGAACCGCAGCATAAAATCGGTCGACCTTGTGGGAGTGAAGGCTGAATCGGGAGCTTACCCCGTTCTGCTGGGGCTAACGGTGGTGAAGCCGCCGTTCACTAAATAGCAGCGCTCAGGGGGCTGAGGATGGGAGTTATATTTTGCTGGGTGAAGAAGAGTCGCTTAGTACTGTAATTCAAAAATTCGATTACGTATTTTTTTCAGACACGCTGAAAGAGACCGTAGGGGCGACCGATCGGTCGCCCGAAAAGGGCGAGGCATGCCTCGCCCCTAC
>CAZSTM010000176.1:0-7912 GCA_964609635.1 uncultured Gemmatimonadales bacterium | reverse complement strand
CGAGGTTTGTAGTACAGTTGAGCGCCGCGGCCAGCCAGAAAGCCAGGCTGCTCTTACCGCTGCCGTCCGGCCCGAAAAACAGCAGTGTTCCCCCCAGACGGTCTCCGGCCAGGGCGGCTTCGAGCATCGAAACCTGAAGCTCCTTGTCCAGCAGTTCGGTCAGTCCGAGAGTTTTCTGGTCATCCTGTCTTTGGTTCACAACCTCTCCATACCCTATAAAACCGAACAGGCTCTACCGGTGGCGAACCTTAAGGTTCTTTTATCTTTTTCGGAGCCAGGTAAGCGGATCGAGCGCCTTGGCCCCGTTGCGGATTTCAAAGTGCAGCATCGGCCCTTCCAGCGACCCGGTGGAGCCCACCAGGGCGATTGTCTGGCCGGAGTTGACCATATCACCATTCTCGACATAAATCTCCCCGAGATGGGTGTACAGGCTGTACATCCCGGCCCCGTGGTCCACCATCACGGTTTTGCCGTAGGTGCGGTACCATTCGACAAACATTACCAGACCGTCCCCCACCGCCGACACCTCCTGGCCCGCACCGGCCTGGATATCGAGACCGTTATTGATCACCCTGGTTTTGGTCACCTGGTCCTCGTAGGGACCGAAACCGCGGATTATCTTTCCCTTTTTCAGGGGCCAGACCAGCTTGCCCCGTCTTCCCTCCAGATGCGCCGTCTCGGGCGGCAGCACCCGGCCCTCGCGCCGGGCCTGTTCGATAGCCTCCTTGCGGCGGCGCTCCCACTCGGCGATTACCTGGCCGATGCGTTCTTTTTCCGCCTTGCGCTGTTCGATCACTTTGAGCACTTCGGCCCGCTGGGTCTTGACCGAGGAGAGAAGTCTCTGCCGCTCACTTTCGGCCTGCTCGAGAGTCTGCTTTTCCACCTCCAGAGTGGCCTTGCTCTCCATCATCCGGGTCAGCATGTCCTCGCTGGCGCCCATGTACTGGAGGTAACTGTGCCTGAGCTCGCTCACCTGAGCCACCAGTCGTTTGTCCTGGGCTGCGATCAAGGTCAGGTACTTGATGCGCTTGAGAAGGTCCGTAAAGGAATGGCTGCCGATAAGCATGGAAATCTGATGCAGGCGGCCCCTCTTGTATATTTCGCGCAGGCGGCGGTCCAGTATCTTTTTTTTCTCCTCAAGCTGCCGGTGACAGCTCTCCAGTTGCCGGCTAATATAAGCGATCTCCGCGGTCAATTCATCGATTTCAAGGTTGAGCGAGCCCAGTTTTTTTTTCGACCCGTCGATTTTGAGCTCGAACTCATGGATCTGGCGCAGCAGGTCCCGCTCCTTTTTTTGCAGCCCTCGGGCCCGGCTGGTCCCGGCCTGAATTTCCTCCTCGATTTTTTCCAGCTCGCTTTTTGAGGACTTGATCTGCTGGTCCGCCTGGTGGACTTTACTTTTCTGCGCCGTACCATCCCCGGCCGGCCAGGCGAACGACAGCGCCATAGAAAGGACAACCCCCAGCTTTATTGCGCCGTGCACTGATAAGCCCTTTTTCATTATTCACCCCGTCCGATGCTGCGGTGTCGTGCTTCGCACGGATTTGGGCCATTCTATACATGGCTCCGGTTCGGTGTCGCGCATACGCACGGATCTCCGCTTCTCTTCGGTTCGCTACGGCTTGCGGACATCTGTGTAGGGGCACAGCATGCTGTGCCCCTGCGAGGGGATTGAATCTGTGTAATCTGCGGATAATAAAACCGGTTTTTCGACAGGTCGAGCCTCTCAGACCCGCCGCAGGTACCTCCCCAGGGAGACCCAGCTGCCTACCAGTCCCATCAGCACTCCGGCCAGCACGGTAAACAGGTAATACTCATCCGGAAACCTGGCGATCTGGACAATTGTCCTCGAAAAAATCTCGCTCACCGCGTAAATCATTCCCGAGGCCACCAATCCCCCGAGCGCGCCTTTAAGGAAACCCTCGACCAGGAACGAACGGCGGATGTAGCCATTGGTGGCGCCCACTATTTTCATGATGAAAATCTCCTTGCTCCGGCTGAAAATAGAGATCTTGATCGCACTGGAGATGAGTATCACCGCCACCAGCGAGAGAACCGCGGCGGCCGCCATTCCTATAATACCGGCAATGTGCTTGAAAATGTCCATTCTGCGCAGCCACTCGCGCCCGTAATCGACTTCCTCGACAAAGGAGAGGCTCTCCGCCTGGCCGGCGACTTGTTTCACGTGCAGGGTGTCCCTGAACCCGGGTTTCATAGTGATCGAAAGCGAGGCGGGTACCGGATTGGTTTCCAGGTCCTGCAGCAGGTCGCTGTCGGCTCCCAGGTCGGCCCGGAAGCGCTCCAGGGCTTCATCCTTGCTCAGGTAACTGACCCGGCCTACACCCTCGAGGCGGCTGAGGTCTTCAACCGCTATGAAGATCGTAGCCATATCGGCGTTGTCTTTCAGGTAAACCACCACCTCGACCTTGTCTTCCAGTCGGCGTATCAAAGCGTTCAGGTTCAGCTCCGCCAGTACGAAAAGTCCCAGGGTGAGCAGGCTGAAACCGGTGGTGATAACGGCGAAAACGCTCATGGTTTTTGCGCGGGAGAATCCCAGGAACGCTTCTTTGAATACCCGCAGCATGGTTTTTTTATTCTCCTTGTTTTGACACCCGTGGGCCGGTGGAATTATCCGGCGGCGTAAAACCCTCCACAGACCCGTCATAGATCATGCTTCCGCCCGAAAGGTGCATCCGGCGAAATTTTTCCCTTCCGCTGAGCAGGCTGTAGTCGTGGGTGGCTACTATGATCGCGGTGCCGAGAGTGTTGATCTCCACCAGGATGCGCATGATCTCCTGGCTGATCCCGGGGTCCAGGTTGCCGGTCGGTTCATCGGCGATAAGCACGAAAGGCTCACCGACCAGTGCGCGGGCGATAGCCACCCGCTGCTGCTCGCCGCCGGAAAGCTCGTGGGGAAAGCAGTGGGCTTTGTTGCTCAAACCCAGAAGGTTCAAGGTCCGCGGCACTCTGGCACGGATTTCCGAGCGGGAGGTTCCGGTCACCTCAAGGGCATAGGCCACGTTTTCCGCCGCCGTGCGGCTTTCCAGCAGAGCGAAATCCTGGAACACGATCCCCAGTTTTCTGCGCAGGAAGGGTACTTTCCTTTTTTTTATTTTCTTGGAACTGAAGTTGGCAATGATCACCTCGCCGGAGACCGGGCTGAGGTCGTGATAGAGAAGTTTCAGCAGGGTGCTCTTGCCGCTTCCGCTGGACCCGGTCAGAAAAACGAACTCACCCTTGTCGATGTGAAAATCGATTTCTTCCAGAACCAGGTCGTGTCGCGGATAGCCGACAGAAACATCCTTTAAAAAAATCATACGCCGCTTCCTTTCAGTCGATTACGGCACAGAGACACTGCGAGCTTGAGCGCCTCGACCATGCTCGATTCATCCGCTGTGCCGGTGCCGGCGATATCCAGCGCCACCCCGTGGTCCGGCGAGGTGCGAACATAGGGCAGCCCCAGGGTGACATTCACACCCTTGCCGAAAGCGTGCATTTTTATCGGTATCATGGCCTGGTCATGGTACATTGCCAGCACGGCATCGAACTCTCCGCGCCCGGCACGTACAAAAACAGTATCTGCGCTGAAAGGTCCCCTGACATCCAGTCCCTCGTTTTTGGCGGCACTGACCGCCGGAGCGGTAATCCTGAGGTCCTCATCCCCGGCCAGACCGCCGTCACCCAGATGCGGGTTCAGCCCGCAGACCGCGATAGCCGGTGCCTGGATCCCGAACAGCTCGCGCAGGCCCCGGTGGATGATCCGGCACTGTTCGATCAAAAGCTCCACGGTTACAGACCCGGGCACCCGGGCCAGGGCGACATGGGTGGTGGCAGGGACCACCCGCAGCCTTCCGGCGGCCAACATCATCGAAACCCGCACATCCCCCGCCAGGTGGGCCAGCATCTCCGTGTGTCCCGGGTAATGGTAGCCCGCGGCATTGAGCGCGTTCTTATCCAGAGGGGCGGTCACCAGGGTGCGGGTTCTTTTCTCGGCGACCCATTCGACCGAGCGTTCTACAGCCCGGCCCGACCATTCGCCGCAGACCCGGGGGTTATCGAGCAGATACTCCGTAAGTTCCCGGGTTTCAGTCTCCGGCGGCAGGCTTTCCCCCGGCTCGAGGATGTCCACAGTCCTCTCCAGAGCTCGAGCCACGGGCTCCGGAACAGCTTTCCGGTCCGGCCACAGCCGGGCGGCCTGGTTTTCGAGCACCCGTTTGATCCCGAAAATCACCGGCAACGGCATCTGCGCCAGGTCGGGGTGGGCCAGGGCTTTCAGCAGAACCTCGGGCCCGATTCCCCTGGCATCCCCCATGCTGATAGCCGGTACCGGGCTGTCTTCCGGGTCGGACTCGTCCGCTCGGCGGGCCTCTTCGGCGCTCCTCTCAGTTTCCGCCGACATCGGGGCTCCATCCTTTGAAGCGGATATCCACGTAGGTTTTCTCCCGCAGTTTTTCCACGTAAGCCTCGATGCTCTTGCTCTGCTGCAGGCGCTCGATTATCTGCTGGCGTATTTCCTCGAAAGTCAGCGGGGCCTCGGGTTTACGGTCCATCTCGAGGACCAGCAACTGGCCGTTCGGGCGCACCTCGATTACCTCGGAAATGAGAAAGGTGGTATCCGGCAGCGCCCTCAGCTGGCCGCGCAGGGCATCCTGCGCCACCTGATCCAGCTCGTTCAGATTCCTGAACGGAGGAGACTCGAACAACTGCTCGGTATCCGCGCTGTGTTCCTTGGCCAGCTTGTAGAAGCTTTCGCCCTCGATCACCCGCTGCCTGAGAGACTCGGCCAGCAGGCGGGCTTTCTCCCAGTCGTCTTCGGTGACTTCCGTGGCGGCCAGGATGTGACGGGCGCGCACCTCTTTCTGGCGGCGGGCCTCGACCCGGATAAGATGCCAGCCGAATTTGGTTTTCACCATGCGCACCTCTCCGGGATGCATGGTGAATGCCGCCTCCTCGAACTCCTTGACCATATCACCCTTGGAAAAATATCCCAGGTCACCCTTGTTCGAGGCGGAGGGACCGTCCGAGTGACGCTCGGCAAGGTAAGCGAAATCCGCGCCGTCCAGGTACAACTTGTAGATCGAGTCGATCCTCGTTTTGGCCTCGCTCAGGGACTGTTCGCCGGGTTTGGGCTCTATGACCATGTGCATGAATTTTACCTGCTCGGGCCGGGTCCCCACCACCTGTTTGTTGAAAAAATCCCGGGCTTCTTCCTCGGTAACCTTGACCCTGGGAAAATCGTGGGTGTGATCCTGCAGATATTTCTGCTGCATCAGTTCGTCCCGGACCTGCTCGCGATACATTTCTCTCAGTCCGACCAGGGTCTGCCCGGCGTTGGCCAGGTCGCGCTGGAATTCCTCCTCGTTGCGGTAATGGCTGCGCAGCTCGTTCATCTGGTTTGTCACCCGCTCGCCGACCTCTTCGTCAGTAACCTCCACCTTGGCTTCTTTAGCATGATGAACCAGGATCTTCTGGGAAATTTCCCCCTGAAGTATCTCTTCGGCCAGCCGGTTCAGTTCGGTGGTATCGCTCAGGTTGATTTTACGTTCCTGGGCCGCCAGCAGTATAGCGGTCTTTACCTCGCTGGAGAGAATGATCTCCCCCCCTACCACGGCGGCGATATCATCGGCGATGTGACGGGTCGCCGCCTGCTGGCCGCGAGCAAGGGCAAAAGCGGCGAGCAAAACCACCAGGACTTTCCTGACTGTTCCGGTCATGTATATTACTCCGTTAAATAAAGTAGATCGAAAGCGGAAAACAGGTATTCCGGAAAATTTTCCCTCAAGGCTGACCGGGCAAACCCGACTGTGCACTCCGGAAGGGAATCCAGCGGCTCAAAGCCCCCATCTTATTATAATTAAGGTAAATATAACCTGTGCGGTGCCGGGTGTCAATCAAGGGGGGAGACCGGTACCCGGTTGACTGGCGGATTCTTGAATCTCAAGCCACAGGCCGGTTGTCCGGCGGTTGGCAACCGACCTTAGCGGTGGTGATAACCCCAGACAGCCGTCTGTTTTACAACCGGTTTTCAGGAAGCTCTTTCCACCGGCCCGGCAGCTAATAATTACTCCATCAGGAGTTTGCCTGCAATGAACTTGATCAGCCTGGTGGATTGAATTGACTTGGTACGGTTCGCGCGGTATTTTGCTTAGCAGCCGAGATGAATTTTTCCGCTGTAGCGGACGGCTGAACCGATCCGAGGGATGAATTATGCGTCAGGCGCTGTTTTTCACCTTTGAGATGTCCCTGGCCGCCTGGGAGCGGGCCGGGATCCTGGGCCGGGAGCTCTCTCTGTACCGTGAGCTGAGCCGTCGCGCCGGAGTGCGGACCTGCCTGGTCACTTACGGCGGGACGGAGGACTTGAAATACTTCGGGGAACCAGGGTCTGAGTTCGAGGTTCTGCCCCTGTTTCAGAGGGGCCCGCGGAACAAGTGGCTGCGTTTTTTTCTCTCCTGGCTGGCGCCTTTCAGGTGCCGGGAAATCCTTAGACGCGTGGACTGGGTGAAAACAAACCAGATGTGGGGCGCGTGGGTCGGGCTGATCTGCAAGGTTATTTTCCGCAAGAAATGGATTCTGCGCTGCGGATTCGAGCACCATCGCTTTCTGCTGCTCCAGCAAGCGGGCCTGCGTGACCGGGCTTTCAGCTACCTGCTCGGTTGGATTGGCTACCGCCTGGCCGATGCGGTCCTCTGGAGCAGCCAGGCAGACCTGGCCTGGGCGGTCGAGTATTTCGGCCTGCGTGCGGAAGACCCCCGTTTCGAGGTTATCCCCAACTTCGTGGATACAGGTCTTTTCCATCCCCGTCAGAAAAGCCCTCCGCTCACCGCCGCGCTCACCGTGGCCCGTCTGGACAAACAGAAAAACCTGGAGACCGTGATCAGCGCCCTGCAGGGGACCGGGCTGGAGCTGGAAGTCGTGGGCGAGGGCGAGCTGCGCGGCGAACTCGAGGCTCTGGCAGATCGCCTGGGAGTCAAGGCTGATTTTACCGGCCGCCTACCCCAGGAAGCCGTGGCCGAGCGGATGACCAGCGGGAGAATTTTTATCCTGGCTTCTCATTACGAGGGTCTGCCCAAGGCGCTGCTCGAGGCCATGGCCTGCTCGATGGCGGTTATCGGCGCCAATGTCCCCGGCATCCGGGAGGTGATCGCCCACCAGGAAAACGGCCTGCTGGTGGAGCCGGATGCCGACTCCCTGCGTCAGGCAATCACCAGACTGGCGGCAGACAGCGACTTGCGAGCACGCCTGGGAGCCTCGGCCGCCCGCTGTGTCGAGAGCCGCTACAGCCTGGAAAAGGTGGCGCAAAAAGAGCTGGGCCTCTACCGCAAACTCCTCCAGGGCAAACCATAACCGTATTCGTTACACGGTCGGTCCCCACCTCATTTACCGGTTGTCCTGATAATTTTCTTATTGATAGTTACTTTTTAAGCACCGACATCCGGGAGCACAGCACGCTTTGCATCTACTTTCCCGGTCGTAAAAGCGACAGCAGCAGTCCGCGGTAGGCCAGATAAAGCAGGGGGTTCTTGCTGAAAGTCAAAGCCCGCCGGGCGAGACGGCGCATATTGGCATAATCCGCTATCACCCGGTAAGCCTCGGCGATATCCAGGCAGGCCCGTGCGTAGATCGAATCTTTCCGGGCACCCAGAGACTCCGGCAAATCCGGCATGGCGAATATCCGGTCCAGCAGGGGGAAGATAAAGCGCTCCTTGTCGCCCTCACGGCTCCTGCGCAGCGACACATTTTCCCGGTGTACCCGGTAATTGGCCAGATACCGGTTGACCAGCGCCACCGGGTATTTCTTCGCCAGGCGCAGCCACAAGTCCCAATCGTGGGTGGTGGTCAGCTCGGGATCGTAGCAGCCTGCTTCCACGGCGCAGCTTTTACGGACCACCGTGGCGTGGTGAGGGATCGGGTT
>CAZSTM010000175.1:0-7941 GCA_964609635.1 uncultured Gemmatimonadales bacterium | reverse complement strand
CGAGCCGGCCACGGTAATCGCGGACAGAATAATCGGAAAGCCCTACCTGGAGATCAAAATCGACCGTCGGGCCGCGGCACGCTACGGAATCATGCTGAACCAGGTTCAAAACATCATCGAAACCGCGGTTGGCGGGAAAAAACTTACCACCACCATCGAGGGCAGGGAGCGCTACCCGGTACGCGTGAGATACATGCGGGAACTTCGCGACAACATCGAATCTCTGGAGCGGATAATCGTTCCCGCCCCGAACGGGGTGCAGGTCACCCTCGGCCAGCTCTCCGAGATAAAATATGTGCGCGGCCCGCAGGCAATCAAGAGCGAGGACACTTTCCTGCTGGGCTACGTGGTTTTTGACAAGAAACCGGGTTCCGCCGAAGTCGATGTGGTCGAGCAGGCACAGGAATATCTGAGCAGTAAAATAAGCAGCGGTGAGCTGCAGATTCCCCCGGGAGTGAGCTTTGTTTTTGCCGGCAGCTACGAAAACCAGGTCCGCTCCGAGAAAACCCTGATGGTAGTTCTGCCCCTGGCCCTGTTTATAATTTTTATCATACTCTACCTCCAGTTCGGCTCGGTCCCGACCACCCTGCTGGTGTTCTCCGGCATCCTGGTAGCCTGGGCCGGTGGTTTTATTATGATCTGGCTTTATGGTACTTCGTGGTTCCTTGACTTTTCGGTCTTCGGAAACAGCATGCGTGAGCTGTTCCAGGTGCACCCTTTCAACCTGAGTGTCGCCGTGTGGGTAGGATTCCTGGCCCTGTTCGGCATCGCCTCCGATAACGGCGTACTGATGGCCTCTTATCTGGAACAGAAATTTTCCGGAAAGGGATTGGAGTCGGTTAATGATATCAGAGACCTGGTAGTGGAAGCGGGCATGCGGCGTGTCAGGCCATGTTTGATGACAACGGCGACAACTATTCTCGCCCTCATTCCGGTACTAACCTCGACCGGCCGTGGATCGGACATCATGGTGCCCATGGCGATTCCCTCGTTCGGCGGAATGGTGTTCGTCATACTCAGCCTGTTTATGGTCCCGGTGCTTTATGCAGCCATCAAGGAGTCCGGGCTTCAGAAACAGAAAAGGCTGCCCTGAGCCGGCAAGGCCGTTCGGTCTGGCTCATTTCCGGCTAAAGAAGAATTAAGGAATTTAAGATTGCCGAAGTAACAAGCCGTCACCCGGACGGCTATAGCACTTGTCGGCTGCATCTAAGGATACTCTGCGTGGGATTATATCAATCCGGCAGGAAAAAACGGCGCAGAATCTTTTCACTTTCTTGATTTTACAGCATATACCTCAACAGGAAATCCAGCCTGCCCCGCCGGACAAAATACATTCCGGAAAAACGCATTACTTCGCTGATCCTCTGCCGGTATTTCGGCCGGTAGCAGTGTGTTTCACAGTCCTTACATTTCGGTTTGGGATCGTAGGGGCAGTTCTCGAGCCTGGCCCGCGAGTACTCCAGAAGCTCGGAACACCCGGCACATAGTTTATTTCTATTTGTCCCATGATTTTTGCTGCAATATACCTCGATAAATTTCTTCAGAATGAGGTAATCCTTGTCTTTTTGTCCGGCCATTGCGGGTCTTCCCTGCTCCGAGATTGACATTAGCGGTTAAACCAGGCCCGGCTCCAGCACCAGCTTTTCGATTACTTCACCGCGAAGACTCAGCCTGGTCACGGTTGTCGGGATATCTTTCTGCGCGATTGCCAAAGCCGTGCTCACCAATCGGCTCAGCCCCGAGCAGCAGGGCACTTCCATGATCAGCACCTCGATTGAGTTGATATCGTTCAATGAAAAAATCTCCGCCAGCTTGCTCTGGTAGTGCTCAATCCGGTCCAGTTTGGGACAGCCGATCAGTAAGGTTTTATCCCTCAGGAATTCCCGGTGAAAATCGGCCGTTGCGAAAGGGGCGCAGTCGGCGCTGATCAGCAGGTCGGCTCCATTAAAATACGGCGCATTCACCGGCGCCAGCATCAACTGCACCGGCCAGTTGCCTAAACTCGAGGGTATGCTCTGTGCAGGGGCCGCAGCGTTTGAGAAGGCCATTTCCGAATGCGGGCCGAACATCCTCGAAAGGGCGCCGGGACAGCCTCCGTGCATGACAGGTGCCTCCTGCTGAACCACCTTTTTCTCCTGCTGTTTGTCTGTTTGGACCTTATCGGCCAGGTGACTTTTTACCGCCTCTTCATCGAAAGCCTCCGCCTCGCGCTCGACTATCCTGATAGCGTCTTCCGGGCATTCTCCCAGGCAGGCCCCCAGACCGTCACAGTAAACCTCACTGACCAGACGGGCCTTTCCATCCACGATTTGTATCGCACCCTCCTGGCACGAGGGGACACACAGGCCGCAGCCGTTGCATTTTTCCTCGTCAATCTCTACTATTTTTCTTACTCTACTCATCTTTTCCTCCTATTATTCCTGTAAGATCGCTCAATTTTGTTTTCGCCAGGTAATCCCTGAACTGCATGCCGACATCTACCAGAAGGCCGCCGAAAATGCATTCTTCACTGCTGCAGGCCGGACTTGCAAGCAGGCAGCTCCTTTCCGCCAACGGTCCTTCTATCGATTCATAAACCTTGAGTAGTGATATCTCCCCGTAACCGTTGGCAACCCTAAATCCGCCCCTGGGCCCCCTGGCCGAGCCGACCAGGCCGGACCTGCAAAGCCTCTGCAGCACCTTGGAAAGGTGTGCTTCAGATACTTTCAAATCATCGGCAATCTTCCTGGCCGAGACCTGCCTGCCGGGGTATGCTGTAAGATAGACCATGGCATGCAGTGCCAATGAAACCGCTTCCGAGAGTTTAACCATCTGCTCCTCTTGATTAATCAGTATTCAGGTATCTGAATACCTGTTTTACTAAAATATTCTTTGTGTACTATTTTGTCAAGTTTATATTTGCCTGAGGTGATGAATCAGGTTGCTCCAACGGTTAGACTTGGGAGTATATTTCGTTATAATGAAGAAGGATAGAGAGGTTAATGCTTCTAAGATATTTTCAAATAACTATTGCTCCATGATGCCTGATAATTACTCTGTGGCAGTTGCAGTCCTGCACTGTTTTCGCCAAATATGCCCTGAATTCTTTAAAGATTAAAGACTAGAGCAATTTTTCTTTATTAGAAAATAAATATGCTATATAATAACATACAAGATTGACTTAATAAACCTGACCGGCTTCCCTGAGGTTAAGTGCGAGTCCTAAGAATAACACTACCTTTCATAATGACCGGATTCATTTTCAGGGGCAGGTAAATATTATCGAGGGGATTTCTATGGCCGGAACTGCTCAAAAAAAACCCAAAGGACACGGTTTTGGTACCGCCCCGGTATTCCTTGCTGCAATAAGCACGATCCTCGGGGCCATACTCTTTCTTCGTTTCGGCTATGGAGTAGCCCATACAGGAATACTGGGCGTCCTGATGATAATTTTTATCGGCCATTTGATTACAATTCCCACCGGATTGGCGGTGGCTGAAATCGCCACCAACCTTAAAGTCGAAGGCGGAGGAGAGTATTACATCATCAGCCGTTCCTTTGGCTTTACAGTGGGCGGGACTATCGGAATTTCTCTCTATTTCTCTCAGGCGATCTCGGTCGCTTTCTATATGATAGCCTTTTCCGAAGCTTTCAGGCCCCTGTTCGACTGGTTTCAGCAAGCAACCGGTATTGTGCCTGATATAAGAATGGTCGCAATACCGGCATCAATAATACTTCTCATATTGATACTTTATAAAGGAGCAGACTTAGGTGTTAACATGCTTTGGGTGGTGGTCGCTATTCTGGCGATATCATTAGGCATGTTTTTCCTGGGAGGTCCTGTCGGCCGGCAAGCCGAGTTTAATTTGCTGGATAAAGTCAAAAATCCCGACGGCTTTTTCACCGTGTTCGCTATCATATTTCCTGCTTTCACCGGAATGACAGCAGGCGTGGGTCTTTCCGGTGATTTAAAAAATCCCCGCCGTTCGATTCCTTTAGGTACGCTTTTTGGAACTATCACCGGCATGATCGTATATATTGCTGTTGTCTTTAAACTTGGTCTAAGCGCCACGCCCGAGGAAATGGCGGCAGACCAGTTCGTCATGAGCCGGATCGCCCTCTGGGGGCCAATTATTTTTATCGGGCTGGGCGCCGCAACGATTTCATCGGCCGTCGGCTCGATCCTGGTCGCTCCCAGAACCCTTCAGGCCCTGGCAGCCGATAGTGTATTTCCCACCAATAAAATCAACGGATTTATAAGCCAGGGAAGAGGGAAGGCAAACGAACCTTATAATGCAACACTTATAACTTCCATTATAGTATTGATTTTTGTTTCTCTTGGAAGTGTGGATTTCGTCGCTCAGATTATCAGTATGTTTTTCATGGTTACTTACGGTTCCCTATGCTTGATCAGCTTTCTGGAGCACTTCGCCGGCAATCCCTCATACCGCCCTACCTTCCGCTCAAAGTGGTATTTATCCCTTATCGGGGCAATTGCCTGTTTTGCCATGATGTACCAGATGCAGCCGTTGTATGCAATTTTAGCGGTCATGACCATGAGCCTTATCTATTGGGGGCTGAAAAGAGCGCATGAAGGAGAGAGAGATCTTTCGGAAGTAATTCAAGGAGTGCTTTTTCAGCTAACCCGAAAGCTGCAGGTGATGATCCAAAAAAAAGGCGCCGGTTGTTCCATGACCAACTGGCGTCCCTCCTTTATCGCCATCTCCTCGCATACTCTCACCCATCTGGCTCCATTTGATGTGCTCCGCTGGATTTCTCATCATTACGGCTTCGGCTCTTTTATTCATTTCGTCAAAGGACCTTTAAGCGAAGAAACCCATTTGGAGGCGAAAAACAAGCTGAGCCGGCTGGTAAAACAGGTTCAGGACAGCAATGCGGCAATCTACGTGGATACCATAGTTTCGCCAAGCTTTCAGACGGCCGTGGCCCAGATAGTGCAAATCCCTGGAATATCGGGATTGGATAATAACAGCATCCTGTTTGAATACCATGAAGACGAATTGGGAGATCTGGCAGAAGTAATTGATAACTCACATTTTGCAGCGGTAGCAGGATTTAACATCTGCATACTTCGGCATTCCGAACGGCATTTCGGCTATAAAAGAAATATTCATATCTGGCTGACACCCGGTGATTATCAAAATGCTAATCTGATGATACTTCTTGGCTATATCATCAGCGGCCATCCGGATTGGCAGGATTGTACAATCGAGCTACATGCCGCGTTCAACCAGGAGAAAATAGATCAAGAAGTTGCTCGTCTTAACGAGCTGATTGCCCACGGCCGCATTCCCATCTCTCCTAAAAATGTAAAACAGATCCCTCTGAGTAAGGGTGTTCAATTCGATGAGCTGGTCAACCAGTATTCGGAGGAAGCCGACCTTGTGCTGACCGGGTTCTCATTGAGAAAAATGCATCGGGACGGAGGAGAGTTCTTAAAAGGATTTGAAAAGATTAAGGAAATCCTGTTTGTTCGTGCAAGTCAGGAAATTCTAATCGTAGAAAAATTGTCCGAATAAATAGAGGATTTAATGTTTCAGCGAGTGATATTGTCAAGATATGCCTGATCTGCCCCTAATGTTTGTTCCACCTTCAGATTTAGCCAGCCGGCTTTTGGAGTTGTGAGGTGGAACGCAGCAGAACCGAACAACAACGGCCTCATCGTCCCATCCCCCGGCAGGGATGCCTCAAGTGTTGGTGGGAGATACCCCAACGCACTATGCGGTCTCCCCTGATTATACTATCGTCTCCAACGTTCATCAAGCAACCTCGCTTCCAGTAATGTATTGAACACCTCTCGGTTCAACAGTTCATCCCGCAGTTTCCCATTGAAGGATTCGATGACCTTGCTCCCAAGAGTTGATCCAGTTAATAATTTAGTAATTGGATCGAAAAAACTGTAAAGGAGGCAAGGTCATGCAGCAACGGCAAGATGCGTAATAAGTTTGCTTCTTTTCCGATGTCCGAAAATATCCGGGAATGAATACAGAACAAGTTTTATATTGAAAAATCCGGGGGTATTAGGAAAAAATATTGACAGAACGATTGTGAAGTGTTTTATTGGTATTAGGATTCCCAATTCCTATTTAACCAGCGCTTTATATAAGGATATTCTTAATGATCCGACTTTCCGAAAGAGTCAATCTTGCAATCCACGCCTTGGGATATATGTCCGCCGACATGGAAGCCCAGCCTTACTCCGTTACCGACTTGGCGAATGCGTTAAAAGTATCCAAGTCGCACCTGGCCAAAGTCATGCAGACACTGGTTAAGCGTGGCATGGTTGAATCGTCTCGTGGCGCAAATGGAGGGTTTTCATTTGCCAGAAACCCCGGTGAAATCACCCTGCTGGAAATATTCAAGTCTATGGAAGGAGAGCTTGTGACGGGAACCTGCCTGTTAAATCATCCAGTGTGCGTGCCGGGCTCCTGCCTGCTTACCGAGTTGTTTAAGAAGACCGAAAAAGTCTTCAGAGAGGAATTGAGCGAGAAAACAGTCGCCGACTTTCGCATTCGCTGAGATTGTGTAAAAAGCCCGCTGAAAACTTCTGGAGCACGAAAACGTGCGACACTGACGGCACTTGATGGGCTAACTCATTAAAAATATTATAAGTTTTTTTCCATATTCATCACCTTGTTTAGAGAAGGAGAGTAAAATGAGCATGTTCTGCTATCAATGCGAACAGACTGCCAGGGGTGAAGGCTGTACTTCTCGCGGTGTATGCGGTAAAGATTCCGATACCGCGGTCCTGCAGGATGTTCTTGTTCATTCGGTCAAGGGGCTGTCTCAGTATGTCCACCGGGCCAGGCGGCTCGGTGCCGTGATTGACAGGGAAATTGACGTTTTCGTAATCGAGGCGCTTTTTACAACTGTCACCAACGTTAACTTCGATGCCGATTCCGTGAAAGACTTTATAATCCGAGGCGCGCAACTGAAGGAGAAGGCGAAGGGAATATACGAAGACGCCTGCAGAAAGGCCGGCCAGGAGCCGGAAACCCTGGAAGGGCCCGCCCTGTGGCAACCTGCCGTGGGGAGGAACGAGTTGATCCGTCAAGGCGGGGAAGTTGCAATTGTCAATCGCCTGACTGCTTCCGGAAAAGACATTGCAGGTCTGCAGGAGCTGATTACCTATGGTCTCAAGGGCATGGCCGCATACGCTGATCATGCGCTGATTTTGGGTAAGGAGGATGAGGCGGTGTTCGCTTTTTTCCACGAGGCGCTCTCCTTCCTGGCCGAGGATCCTCAGGATCTGGACGCCCTGGTTGCCATGACCCTGCGCGTGGGCGAGGTTAACCTGAAAGTCATGGGCCTGCTCGACGCTGCCAACACCGAGACCTACGGTCACCCGGAACCGACAAGGGTGCGCGTTAACCCGCTCCAGGGCAAGTGCATCCTGGTCTCCGGCCACGACCTGAAAGACCTGGAAGAGCTGCTTAGACAAACCGAGAACAAGGGCATAAACGTTTACACCCACGGCGAGATGCTGTCTTGCCTGGCGTATCCCGGGCTGAAAAAATACAGGCACCTGGTGGGTAATTACGGCGGGGCCTGGCAGGACCAGGCCAAAGAATTCGACTCCTTCCCCGGGGCGATTCTCATGACCACCAACTGCATCCAGAAGCCCAGGGACAGCTACCAGGACCGTATTTTTACCAGCGGGCTGGTGCAGTGGCCCGGCGTGAAGCACGTCGAGAACCGAGACTTTACCCCGGTCATCGAGGCGGCCCTGGCTGCTCCCGGATTCACCGAGGACGGCCAGGACAAGCAAATTACGGTCGGGTTCGCGCGCAACGCAGTGCTGGGAGTTGCCGATAAGATAATCGAGGCTGTCAAGGCGGGTAAAATTCGCCACTTCTTCCTCATCGGCGGCTGCGACGGCGCCAAGCCCGGGCGCAACTATTACACCGATCTAGCCGTGGCCGTGCCGGAAGACTGTGTAAT
>CAZSTM010000174.1:0-7955 GCA_964609635.1 uncultured Gemmatimonadales bacterium | reverse complement strand
CCGCAGGGTGTTTTTCAGGGCGGCCTGAAAACTCAAGGTGTCCATTCCCACCTCGCGCTGGGTAACCACGCTCTTCCTGTGAGGGTGGACAAATTCGATCGGGTCCTCGATAGTGATACTATGGCCGGGGGAGTTGGCGTTCCGGTAGTCGATCATGGCGGCCAGTGAGGTGCTCTTGCCGCTGCCGGTAGCCCCTACCACCAGGATAAGCCCTCGTTTGCTCATGATGATTTTGGAAAGCTGCGGCGGGAGCTTGAGTTGCTCCAGGGTCAGAATTTTGACCTTGATCTGCCGTATGACCAGGCCCACCTGAGCGCGCTGCTGGAAGATGTTCACCCGGAAACGGCCCAGATCATCATAGGCCAGGGCCAGGTTCGCCTCGTGGGTTTCCGCGAACTCCTTGTTCTGGCGCTCGTTCATGATCGAGGTAGCCATTTTGGCGGTTAACTCGCCGCTGAGATTTTCCTGGCCCCAGGGCTCGGTGATACCCTCGACGCGGAACATCGGGGGGCAGCCTGCGGTGATATAGATGTCGGAAGCATCTCTTTCCACCATGTATTTGAGTAAATCCATGAATTCCATAGGCTCCTCTTTGTCGGCAAATTGTTAGTAATATGCCTCCCGTCCGGAAACAGTGCACTTTATCTCACAGACAAAAGCCCCGCCGGTTTACTAATAGCATTGAAAAACAGGCCTCTAAATGTCTCTGCTGAACAGTTCCGGGTCGGAGGCATGCAGCAATGCCGCTTCCTTGTCCACCACTCCCTTGAGCACCAGGTCTTTAAGGTTCTGATCGAGGGTCTGCATGCCCCATTTTTGTCCGGTTTGCAGGGCGCTCGGCAATTGGGCCACCTTGCCCTCGCGGATGAGATTGCGCACCGCCGGGGTACCGATCATTATCTCCAGGGCGGCCACCCGGCCTTTGCCGTCTTTCTTGCGCAACAGCGCCTGGCTTATCACCGACCGGCAGCTCTCGGCAAACATGGCCCGAATCTGGGCCTGCTCTCCTGCCGGGAAGACATCCACGATGCGGTCTACTGTTTTGGGAGCGCTGGAGGTATGCAGGGTGCCGAAAACCAGGTGTCCGGTCTCGGCCGCAGTCAGCGCCAGCGAGATAGTCTCCAGGTCACGCATTTCTCCGACCAGGATCACATCCGGGTCCTCGCGCAAGGCGCCGCGCAGGGCATTGGCAAACGAGTGGGTATGAGGACCGACTTCGCGCTGGCTGACCAGGCAGTTTTTCGAATGGTGAACGAACTCGATCGGATCCTCGATGGTTAGAATATGGCCGTGACGTTCATCGTTGATCAGGTCGACTATCGCCGCCAGGGTCGTACTCTTGCCGCTGCCGGTGGGGCCGGTTACCAGCACGATGCCTTTTTCCAGCTTGGCCAGATCGCGCATGCTTTTCGGCAGTCCCAGCTTGTCGAAACTCAACACCTCGGTCGGAATGGTTCTGAAAACCGCTGCTTCTCCCCTTTGCTGCATGAATGCATTGACCCTGAAGCGGGCCACATCGCCCAACTCCATGGAAAAATCCATGTCGTGGGTCTCCTCGAATATCTTGCGCTGCCGGTCGTTGAGGATGTCGTAAATCATGGCGTGCACCTCTTTTTTTTCCAGAGGCGGCACCTTGACCGGCATCATCTCGCCGTGAACCCGGATACGCGGAGGTTCTCCGGCGCTCAAGTGGAGATCGGAAGCCCCCTGTTTGTGGGCAAAGATCAGTAGTTCGGCAATGTCCATTCACTACTCCCGATGATCGCTAAAAGGTAAAAGGGTATTTGAATTCGAGGCCGTGTATTCAACCGACCCCTCGAAATCTCGGGCTGCAACCGTAAAATTGAAATCTCAAAAAAGAGTCGGTCAAAAAATGAAGCGTTTCCTCTCGGGTGTAACTTGATTGTATTACCAGCCGGAAACTTTGTCAAGTCCGATTCGCTTTTATGCTTTTGCGCCCTGGTGCGCAACTGCGGATCTTCGGTTGTGCCTTTGCCCCTGTCTTCACGGGTATGGCGGCAGCCGATACCGCGACAACTTACAAAAAGATTTGGATTTAACAGGCACATTTACTATATTAATTGGTACTTTTGGTACCTTTTTGAAAAGAGATATGGAGACAATGACCGGTAATACACCTGAAAATTATCCGGCTGCGAGTACCTGTGTCGAGTGCGGTGAGCCAGTCGGCCCGGATGGGGTCGATTCGCGGGGGCGCTGCTCCGCCTGCCGTCAAGCAGCCGAAAGTTTCATCGAGGAGTTCTCGATGAGCCTGGGTCGCTGGGCGGCCGGTCTCCAGGCCCGTAACCTGGACTCCAATACCGCCACCGCTGAAAGGAAGAAAAAGTTTACCCTCCCCAAGCTGGTGATTTTTCTGGCTCTGGCCGTTGTGGGGTATTTGGCTTTCAATTTCATCACCAACTACCATTTGATCCAGACACAATGGTTCCTGGATCAGGGGCATATCGACAAAGCCCGGTTCCACCTGGAAAAAGCCATCGAGGCCGACAGTGAAGACCCCAACCTGAGGTATATCCTGGGCAACCTCTGCTACCAGCAGGGGAAATTAAACCCGGCGATGGATGCCTTCCAGCAGACCATCGAGCTGGACAGCCTTCACGCCGGCGCGCTGAACAACCTAGCCTGGGTCTACACCCGGCTTAATCAACGTCTGGATGAAGCGGAAACCTTGAGCAAGCGCTCACTGGACCTGGAGCCCGACAACCCGAATTACCTGGACACCCTGGCCGAGATCTACTTTTTGAAAAAGGAGTATTACCGGGCGTTGACTTACATGCGCAAGGCGGTGGATCAAAACCCGCCGAATATAGAATACTACCTCCGCCGGCTGGAAATAATCAAAAATATGGTCTATCGTCCGAACCGGCTCACCGAGGTCTGACAAGCGAAGTAAAAAGTGATAAATGTTAAAGTTGCAGCGCGAAGGGGCACGGCATGCTGTATCCTTGAAGAATTTTTCCGAAAGGAAGGCTGTTAATAGATTGAGAACCAAATTTCCCCCCAGATAGATATATATTATGATGTTTGAGAATTCTATCCGATCCCAGGAAGGAGAAGTCCGATGAAAGAAAAAGTGCAAGAAGTTATCGAAAAATTACGGGTTTATCTGCAGGCCGACGGCGGAGATATCGAGCTGGTCGATGTTACCGAGGATAATATAGTGCAAGTGCGGCTCAAGGGTGCCTGCCAGGGCTGCCCAGGGGCGGCGATGACTCTGAAGATGGGAGTGGAGCGAGCTCTCAAGGAAGCCGTGCCCGAGGTCAAGGGAGTCGAGGCGGTTTGAGGCTCGGATAGGAGTCGTGCCCTGTCACGGGTACAGCTCCCGAGCAAACGACATCAAGGGCACGGTATCCCGTGCCCTTAGAGAAAGATTAAGAAATGGCGACAAAATTCACCGAAGAGATGACTCTTCAGCAGGTTGCCGCGGCCGGCCCCAAAGCGGCCAAGGTGGTCGAAAAATATTTCGGTAAGGATTGTTTCCGCTGCCCCAGCTTTACAGTAGAGCCGCTGTTCATGGGGGCGCGAATGCATTCCGTGGACCTCGAGCTTTTACTCGAGGAATTGAACGCCACCAGGTAAGGCGCCGGGGAGTCCAGTCGGCAAGACCCGGTGTCCGACTGCTGTCCAGCCACGAATTCTCTTCGCTTATTTCAATCTAGTGCAGTTTCAACTTTGAGATGCATGGTAACTTGCACAGGTGAAATGACCGAGATTGTGCGAACCTGCTGACAACAGGCTAGAGGCTATAAACTGTAGGTGTGCAAAATCCAACCAGCAGAGAATAGTTAATAATCTAATAGCCTGTGCAAAGGTTGAAACCTTGAGATTGCAACCCTACAGCCAACAGCCTACAGCCTGCATCCCACAGCCTTTATCCTCAAGAGTGTACGGCGATGACCAAGCCTGCCCCGGATGAACAGCCAGTCACCAGCGGTACGGCCGAAAGTGGACCTGGAGAATCCGGTGTCGGCGACCGCCGTCTCGGCGACGAGTGGACCGACTGGAATGGAAATCTCGCTAAAAGCGCCGTTTTAATCGATGAGGATCAGCGGGTTTTCATCGGTTTCGCCTTCCTTTGCCTGCTGGCCATGATCCTGGCCGCAGTGTTATTCTCCTACATGATCTATCCTCGGCTCGAGGGCTGGCATCACCTGCTGGCTGAGCTGGTGGTACTCCTGCTGGCCGTTTCCGGTGTTTCGGTAGTGCTCTGGTTCAGCGCTTTTGCCCTGCCGCTGGTTTTCGGGCGCCGTCCGAGCTTACGGCTGGAATTCGTGCAAAAGAGCTTGAATTTCCTGGTGCCCCTGGCCATACGTCTGGGAAAGCGCTGCGGGATCAGCCGCGACCGGATGAGCAACTCCTTTATCAAGGTCAGCAACGCCCTGGTGCGCTCCGCCCGGATAAACACCGATGAGGGCCCCCTGCTGATTCTTCTGCCCCGGTGCCTGACCGGCAAAGTGCGCAAGGAGGTCCAGGCCCTGTGCGGGCGATACGACTGCCTGGTTCACACGGTTCCCGGCGGCGAACTGGCCCGTCAGCTCATCCACCGCCATCGTCCGAGCCGGATAATCGCCGTGGCCTGCGAGCGCGACCTGGTAAGCGGGATTCAGGATGTGGCCACCGTGATACCGACCTACGCCATCCCCAACTGCCGGCCCGAGGGCCCCTGTAAAAACACCCTGGTGGACCTTCGACGAATCGAGGAGGCCCTGATCCTGTTCAGCCCTCAGAAGCGCGGCTGACTTCGAGTCAGTTAAACCCACCTGAACTGCGGAGGGAAAGCTGTGCGCGCCTCCGGTGGATATGCTGCAGAAAGGGAGGGGTGTTACCTAAAAACCATGTAACACCCCGGGAAACTCTGGAGAAGTGGCTTAACTCCCTGAAAATAAGACAGTTACAGGCCTAAGTGAGAAGGTGTCTTATACCGCAATATTGCTATAAAAGTATTACATAGAATTTATATAAACCCTAGTGAGGCTGACTCTACATATATAAACTTTGATACTGGGAATATCGGTTAAAGACCGCTCAATGAAGTTCATCAGGGGGAGGTGTCGATGTTACGTCAAATTGTTTCCTTTCCGTTGCTTGCTTGTGCCTTTCTGACTTCACAGCCGGCTGCCGCCGATATTTTTCCGGAGCATCCGCGCCTTCTGTTCCGCAATCAGCCCTGGGCCGAAAGATCGGTTACGGTCGACGTGCTCGAGGCGCGCGCGGGCGACAGCCGCTACGCACCTTTTCTCGAACGGCTCACCAATCGCGGGCCCCACGGCTGGGCCCTTCGCGCCGTGATGCTGAACGACGATGCAGCCGCCGACAGCGCCGTAGCCCGGCTGCTGCGCCGCCGGGACTACGGCAGCACCACCGATGCCGGGCTGGAGCTGATGTGGGACGCTTTCGCTTTCGACTGGCTCTACGGCCACCCGTCCTTCAGTGAGGAGGAAAAGCAGCAGGTGATCGACAACCTGGTCCGGGGAGCCCGGCGCTGCCGGGAGCTTTACGACAACCAGGGAGCGCACATCTTTCACACGCGGATGTACGGCTATCCCACCGGCACCGGGATCGCCGGGCTGGCGCTGGCCGGCCATCACCCCGAAGCCGAAGAGTTCATCCAATGGGCTTACGATAAATACTATAACGACCTGTTTCCGGCCCGGGCCGTGCAGGACGGCACCGTGCACAACAGTATGGCCTACGGCCGCAAATACACCATGTGGCTGGTCGGGCACTTCATCGCCGCCTGGTACAGCGCCACCGGCGAAAACCTCTGGCGGACAATCCGCGAGGAACAGGGAGACTGGGCCTGGCGCGAGGCGCTCTTCGTGATCCACGGCGAACAGCCGGACGGCCGGATGGTGCGTTTCGGCGATAACTTTTTCCGCGGCACCGAAAGGTTCAGCTTCCGGGTGGTGAGCGAGCGGGCGTTTTACTACGAAGAGCCCGCCGGGCAGGGCTACCTCAACTACCTGATCGCCAAGCACCGCAACGTCACCCGCAACCGGATCGGCACCGAGATGGGCAATGCTTACCAGGTGTTCCTCTACTGGGACGCCGATGATCCCGGCCTAGCTCACAGCGCCTTACCACCCAGGATTCTATTCAGCCCCGACGGCACCGGAATGGCATTCTGGCGCACCGGCTGGAAGAACGACGATACTTATCTCTTTTTCAAGTGCGGCGATTATTTCGACAACCACGGCCATTTCGATGCCGGCCACGTCGAAGTCTTCCGCCGGGCGCCGCTGTTGATCGAAGGCGGCAGCTACGCCGGCGGCACTTCCAGCGATCACTACCGCAAGTACTTCCACAATTCTGTTTCCCATAACACGATCCAGATAGCCGACCCTGCCGATCCGGAGGATGCGGGCAGCCAGCGCCACTACAACAACCAGAACATGAATACCATCCGCCACTACCGCGACGACCGGAACCGCGAATACGGTAACGTGATCGACTACCGCGATTACGGCGAGGGCCTGGCTTACCTGGCAGCCGAATTCAGCGCCGCTTACCCGAAGGGGCGAGCCGAAAACGTGGTGCGTGAACTGGTCTGGACGGCGGGAAGGTACCTGGTGGTAGTGGACAACTTGCGCCTGGCCGATCCGAAATACCAGCCGCGGGTACTCTGGCATTATACGGTGGAACCGAAAACAGAGGGTAAACGATTCACCGTGGCCGACGGCGGAGCGAGAGCCGTAGTCAGCGCAGTCGCACCGAAGGATGCGCAGGTCGAGCAGGTGGAAGCTTTCCGGGTGGGCACGGGAATCTTTCCGCCCCGCAACCCCGACCCGTCCCTGGGTGCCGGCCGGGCAGAAACCTTCGTCCCGGAAACGGGCCGGAAAAGCTATACTTTCGTGCACGTGATCGATGTAGCGGACGACGGCGTCCAACCGGTCACGCCGACTCTGGTCACCGCCGATGCCCAGCTGGTGCAAATCGGGCTGGGCGACTTTTCCGTTGTACTGGAGGGCAAACCGGGAGCCCGCTCGCGCATCAGGGTCGGTGAATTCTGAGGCTTGAAAAATTTGCCAACCGATTCACCCCTTAGCTTTCAGATATCGAAAGTCGCGTAAATCGCGGCGTGGTCCGAAGCCTGTGTTGCAGTTCCCGTTACCTGAGGAAAAGACGGGTAAGCACCGTTAAAATTTGTGCTGCTGTTCAGGCCGCTGCGCTCTATTTTCACATCCCGGATCGAGTCATAAAGCGGACGGGATACCAGAATATAGTCTATCATAGGTTAAAAGGAATCGAGTCTTTTAACGGGAAGTTGCGTGACGATCTCTTAGATTGGAAGGTATTCGATACACTTTGGGAAACTCGGGTTCCGGTAACGCTTAGGCGACAAGCGTATAAGCATGTCAGGCTGCACAGTTCACCGGGATATGGTTCTCCAGCCCCGTTGCTTGAATTATCTCACAATTAATGCTACCGTTATTAGGGGCACATCAGGTGGAAAGCTGTGCGCGCCTCCGGTGGATATGCTGCAGAATGGGAGGGGCGTTACATAGAAACCATGTAACACCCCAGAAAATCCTGGGAAAATAATTTAACTCCTTTAAGATAAGACAGTTACAGGCCCAAGCGAGATGGTGTCTTAGACCGCAATATTGCGGTGTATAGGTTTTACATAAAATCATGTATATCCTAGTTATGTGTCGGAATCAATAAAGGAGTCATTAAATGTTTAAAGAACTAAAAGAAATAAATTCACGCCCTTCAACTTTTCAATTTTATACAGCTGATGAGCTGTGGACAAATAAGCATACATCAAAAAAAATGCTTGAATACCACATTAATGAAGCAATTGATGTTTCATCTCGGAACAAGATCTTTATTGAGAGATCTGTGGAATGGATTGTTTCTCATTTTGGAGTGGATAATAAAACTAAAATTGCAGACTTTGGCTGTGGCCCAGGACTTTACTCAACAAGGCTGGC
>CAZSTM010000173.1:0-7975 GCA_964609635.1 uncultured Gemmatimonadales bacterium | reverse complement strand
TCTGATATCTTTTAATGGAACTCTTCTGCTCATAATCCGGTTTACTCAAGATGAAATATCGAGGTCTCGTCAGCCTGAAAAAAAAACGAGCCCTCAAATTGTTAATTCGCATAGAAAGCCGCTCTTAAATGCTTATCAAGAGCGGCTAAAGACTTGAACTTTAGTGTATTTCCGTCCTGTAAGGCCTGTTTTAATGCAATAGAGTTTTGAAACTACCACCGATAGTGAGCAAACGCACGGTTGGCCTCAGCCATACGGTGGGTATCATCTTTTTTCTTTATGGTGGTTCCCTCGTTGCGGAAACAGGAAAGCAGCTCCGCCGCCAGTCGTTCTTCCATGGTTTTTTCGTTGCGCGATCGAGCGAACCCGATCATCCAGCGAATAGCCAGAGCGGTGCGGCGCTCGGGACGAACCTCCACGGGGACCTGGTAAGTAGCGCCTCCCACCCGGCGGCTTTTGACCTCCAGCGAGGGCTTGGCATTGTTCACCGCCTGTTTGAACACGTTCAAGCCCGGCTGGCCGACCTTCTCCTCCAGAATGGCCAGACTCTTATAAAGAATAGCCTCCGCCTTGCTGCGTTTGCCCCGGGACATCAGGTTATTGATAAACTTGCTGACCAAGGTACTCTGATAGCGGGAATCCGCTAATATCTCTTTTTTAACCGCCTGCGATCTTCTGGACATTAAAGCTGTCTTTAACTTTTAGGTTTCTTGGCGCCGTACTTGGAACGACTCTTCCGGCGATCGCTGACACCGCTGGCATCAAGTGTTCCGCGAATGATATGATAACGCACCCCGGGAAGATCCTTTACTCTGCCACCGCGAATCAAAACTATCGAGTGCTCCTGGAGGTTATGCCCCTCACCGGGGATATAGGCGGTCACCTCGAAACCATTGGTCAAACGCACGCGTGCCACCTTACGCAAGGCCGAATTAGGCTTCTTGGGCGTAGTAGTATAAACGCGCGTGCAAACACCCCTGCGCTGTGGACATTTTGTCAGCGCCGGTGCAGAGGTTTTGGCTTGAACCGCCTTGCGACCGATTCGTACTAATTGATTGATTGAAGGCAATAAAACTCCTGAGAAAAATATCCCTCAAAATACAACTTAGATAAGATTTTGTCAACAAAAAATTATCTGAAAATCACCGGCATCAGACCGCTGCAGCCCCGGTGTTTTCACCCCCTACATTAAAGACTCCCTGCAGCAAGCTGCCGGGAATCTTCGATGGTTAAGGTTTTTCGATTATCACTATTCGCCGGCTATTCAATTCATGCCGTAAATCAGATTTGAATCTCCTGCTCGATTGCCGTTTCCTGATCGGCGATTTCCTCTTCCGTGCTCTTGGGGAAAATCACGTCGTTGTAGCGCAAAAGCCCGGTTCCCGCCGGGATCGGGTGGCCGATGATGATATTCTCTTTCAGGCCCAGCAGGTCGTCCCGCGCGCCATTGATGGCGGCCTCGGTCAACACCCGGGTGGTCTCCTGGAAGGAGGCCGCGGAGATGAAACTGCTGGTGGTCAGGCTGGCCTTGGTGATCCCAAGGAGCAGCGGGCGGCTGGTTGCCGGATCGCCGCCGGCACGGATGACCCGCTCGTTCTCCCGGCGGAACAACTGCTTGTCCACGCTTTCACCTTCGAGGAAGTTGGTTTCCCCGGGACTGACTATGCTGACCTTGTTCAGCATCTGCCGCACGATAACGCCGATATGCTTATCGTTGATCTTGACTCCCTGGAGTCGGTAGACTTCCTGGACCTCGTTAAGCAGGTATTCCTGCACGGCTCGCGGCCCCTTGATCCGCAGGATGTCGTGCGGATTGATGGGTCCCTCGCTCAGGCGGTCGCCGGAGCGGACCACATCGCCCGCATGTACCCGCAGGTGCTTACCGTAGGGAATTAGGTACTCGCGTGGATCGCCGACCTCGGGTGTTACAATGATCTGGCGGTTGCCGCGGACGATCTTGCCGAAACTCACCTTGCCGTCGATCTCGGTGATCACCGCGGGGTCCTTGGGTTTGCGAGCTTCAAAAAGCTCGGCCACGCGAGGCAGGCCTCCGGTGATGTCACGGGTTTTGTATATCTCGCGGCTGAGTTTGGCCAGCAGAGTACCCGCTCCGACCTTTTCGTTGTCGTTAATCAACAGGTGGGCTCCGGTGGGAATGATGTAATCGCGGACATTGCGCCCTTTGGGATCAATAATCTCGATGTGCGGGTGGTAGGCCTTCTCCCGGTCGTCGATAATCACCCGCTGGCGCTTTCCGGTCATCTCATCCAATTCCTCGCGCAGGGTTATATCCTCGACAATATCGGCGAAATGCACTTTCCCGGCTACATCGGTGAGAATGGGGCTGCTGTGCGGATCCCATTCGAAGAGTAACTGACTCTCTTGGATTTTCTGGCCGTCTGTGATATTCAGAACCGCGCCGTAAGGCACTGTGGATCTTCCGCGGACACGTTTTTTACCGTCCATGATGACAAGTTCGCCTTCCCTGCTGATAACGATCTGCTTTTTCTCCCGGTTTTTCACCACAGTTATGCCATCGTATTTCACCGAGCCCTCAATCGGGGAGATCTTTGTCGACTGGGCCGCGATACGGCTGGCTGTGCCGCCGTAATGGAAGGTGCGCAGAGTCAACTGGGTGCCCGGTTCACCGATACTCTGGGCGGCGATTATGCCGACCGCTTCCCCGATTTCGACCATCTTCATGGTGGCCAGGTTGCGGCCGTAGCATTTCTGGCACAGTCCCCTACCGGCCTCGCAGGTGAGCACCGAACGGATACGTATTTTCTCGATGCCGCTGTTCTCGGCCGTTTTGGCGGCTCCCTCATCGATCAGCTCTCCGGCTTTTATCAGTACGATAGGATTGCCGTCGGGGTCCTTGTTGATAGAGTCGTAAACATCTTCCAGGGCCACCCGGCCGACAATGCGGTCGCTCAGGGGCTCGATAACTTCCTCGCCCTCTTTGAGTGCCGCGATGTCCAGGCCGAGAATGGTGCCGCAGTCCTCTTCGGTAACGGTCACATCCTGGCAGACATCGACCAGGCGCCTGGTCAGATAGCCGGCATCCGCGGTTTTGAGCGCCGTATCCGCCAGCCCCTTACGGGCTCCGTGTGTCGAGATGAAGTACTCCAGCACGGTCAGGCCCTCGCGGAAATTCGAGGTGATGGGAGCCTCGATAATCTCACCTATCTGGCCGGTGATCTTTTTCTGCGGTTTGGCCATCAGGCCCCTCATGCCTGCCAGCTGACGAATCTGCTCGCGGCTGCCCCGAGCGCCGGAGTCGGCCATCATGTAGATCGGGTTGAACCCATCGCTGCTCTTTCTCAGGGCGATAAACATCTCGTTGGCCACATCACTGGTGGCATGGGTCCAGGTGTCGATTATCTTGTTGTAACGTTCGCCGTCCGTGATTGCCCTCTGCTTGTAGTCCCGGGTTATTTTCTCCACTTCCTTGCGGGCTTTGGCAAGCAACTCCTGCTTGCGCTTGGGGATGAGCATGTCTTTTACACTGACTGTTATACCGGCCCAGGTGGCGTAACGGAATCCCAGCTCTTTCAGGTCGTCCAGGAAATCCACAGTTCGCTTGAGACCCACTTTGCGGTAGGCTTGGAACACCAGCTCGCTCAAGGCGTCCTTTTTCATCTCGTCGTTGATGAAACCCATTTCTTCCGGTACGACCTGGTTGAAAATGACCCTGCCCACCGTGGTCCTGACAAAACGATCTTCGAGCTTGAGTTCGATGGGATCATGCAGCTTGAGTTGTTCGATCTCCAACATTTTGATGACATCCAGGGCATCGAGAAACCTGGGCGGCTCGTAGCCTTCTTCCTCTTGGTACCGTTGGCGAGTCAGGTAGTAACAGCCGAGCACGATATCCTGGCTCGGACTGGCCACCGGGGTGCCGTTCGACGGCAGCAGAATATTGTTGGCGCTCAACATCAGGACCCGGCATTCGATCTGCGCTTCATAGGAAAGCGGCAGGTGGACCGCCATCTGATCGCCGTCAAAGTCCGCATTGAAAGCCGGACAGACCAGCGGATGGATGCGGATGGCCTTACCCTCGACCAGGATCGGCTCGAAGGCTTGGATGCCGAGACGATGCAGGGTGGGTGCCCGGTTCAGGAGCACGGGGTGGTCTCTGACAATCTCCTCGAGGATATCCCAGACTTCCGGCCTTTCTTTTTCCACCAGTTTCTTTGCACTTTTAACCGTCTGGACAAAACCCTTTTCCTCGAGCTTTCGTATAATAAACGGTTTGAAAAGCTCCAGAGCCATGGTTTTGGGCAGACCGCACTGGTGCAGTTTCAGTTCCGGTCCCACCACAATCACCGAGCGTCCCGAGTAGTCGACACGTTTGCCCAGCAGGTTCTGGCGAAAACGTCCCTGCTTACCTTTGAGCATATCGCTGAGAGACTTTAGCGGTCTCTTGCCCCGGCCGCGCACCACACGGGTTCGGCGGCCGTTATCGAACAGGGCGTCCACGGCTTCCTGCAGCATGCGTTTCTCATTGCGCAGGATTACTTCCGGGGCCCGCATCTCGATCAGTTTTTTCAGCCGGTTGTTGCGATTGATCACCCGGCGGTAGAGATCGTTCAGGTCGCTGGTGGCGAACCTGCCGCCTTCCAGCGGCACCAGCGGACGTAAGTTGGGCGGGATGACCGGGACCACTTCCATAATCATCCATTCCGGTTGATTGCCGCTGAACCGGAAAGCCTCCACCACTTTCAGGCGTTTGAGCAAGGTCTTTTTGCGGTGCGGGGAGGTCTCGACCTTGATCAGGGAACGCAGCTCACTGCTCAAGTCCTCGATATCCATCTCCTGCAACATCTCCTTGACCGCCCCGGCTCCGATGCCGGCCTTGAATCCCTCGATTTCGGCATCCTCGGCCTCGATGTACTGCTCTTCGCCGATCAGCTCTTTCTTCTTGTAATCGCTCTTGCCCGGCTCAATTACAATGTAATTGGCATAGTAAAGGACCTTTTCCAGATCCCGCAGAGGCATGTCCAGCAAGTAGCCCATGCGGCTGGGCAGGCTCTTGAAGAACCAGATATGGGCCACGGGAACGGCCAACTGGATGTGTCCCATCCTCTCACGTCGCACCCGGGAGAGGGTCACCTGCACACCGCACTTGTCACAAACCACCCCGCGATACCTGATACCCTTGTATTTACCGCAGTTGCACTCCCAGTCTTTTACCGGACCGAAAATCTTTTCGCAAAAAAGACCGTCCCGCTCAGGCTTAAACGAGCGGTAGTTGATGGTCTCCGGTTTGGTCACCTCGCCGTAGCTCCACTCCTTGATCTGTTCCGGCGAGGCAATGCTTACATGAATGTATGTAAAGCTTGAGGTTGGTTTGTCACGAGTATTTCTGAAATCGATCATAGCTACCCTCTTTAGGGCGAAATTAACAGGCTTGCAGTAAAAGCTTAAAACCGATGAAACACCTTGAAACCAAATTCTTTTATCAAACATCCCGCTTTCGCTTTATCCTTTCCAGGTTGCGAAAGCCATGAGAAATCTCACGCGGCCTTTTGGGCCGCACTCGGAGAGCGTAAGTTTTTACTCTTCGGTTTCGCCCAGGATCACCGAGAGGCCCAGGCTTTTCAGTTCCTTTATCAAAACGTTAAAAGACTCGGGTGTGCCGGGTTCCGGCAGGTTCTCGCCTTTTACAATCGCCTCATAGACCCGGCTGCGGCCTACCACGTCATCGCTCTTGACAGTCAGCATCTCCTGCAAGGTGTGCGAAGCGCCGTGGGCTTCGAGTGCCCAGACTTCCATCTCGCCGAAACGCTGTCCGCCGAACTGGGCTTTTCCGGCCAACGGCTGCTGGGTCACCAGCGAGTACGGCCCGATCGAGCGGGCATGAATCTTGTCCTCGACCAGATGACTGAGCTTGAGCATATAGATGTAGCCGACACAAATCGGGAAATCAAAAAATCTCCCCGTGCGTCCATCGCGCAATTGCAGTTTGCCCTTTTCCGGCAAACCGGCCTTTTCCATCCAGGAGAAGATTTCTTCCTCGTTGGCTCCGTGGAATACCGGGGTTTCGACCGAGAAACCGAGCAGTTTGGCCGCGAAACCCAACTGGGTCTCCAGGATTTGTCCTACATTCATGCGCGAGGGTACACCCAGTGGATTCAGTACGATTTGCACCGGAGTCCCGTCGGGCAGGAAGGGCATATCCTCTTCCGGCACGATCTTGGCAACTATACCCTTGTTGCCGTGCCGTCCCGCCATCTTGTCGCCGACCGCGATCTTGCGCCTTTCGGCGATGTAAACCTTGACCAGCTGGATCACGCCCGGGGGCAGTTCGTCCGGGGCGTTGATCTTGTCGATCTGGGTTTCGGTGTATTGCTTGACCTCGGCCATCCGGATTTCGGCGCCGGAGACCAGTTCCTTGATCTTCTCGGTAACCTTGGCATCCTTGACTGTTATGGTAGAAAGCTCCACCTTGTCGAAATCGACTTTGGCCAGGTCCTTGTCTGTCAAGACGTTACCGGGCTTGAACTGCTGCTCTCGGCTTTGCGGGTTGTAGAGGCAGACTATTTTCTGACCTTTGAGTAACTTGGTGAGTTGCTGTTTGACAACTTCGTTGATAGCGGCGATTCTCTCGCGTTCGGCCTTGCGCTGTAGTTCGACGGCCGCGGTTTTCTGGGTCTGAACCAGGGGGTCTTCGATCAGACGGCTGAAGACTTTGACATCGATCACGATACCCTCAATTCCGGGTGGAATCTTGAGCGAGGTGTCTTTGACATCACCGGCCTTGTCGCCGAAAATCGCCTTTAGCAGCCGTTCTTCCGGGCTCATTTCCGTCTCGCCCTTGGGGCTGACCTTGCCGACCAGAATATCGCCGTGCGTGACCTTGGCTCCGATGCGGATGATTCCCCGCTCATCCAGATTGCGCACCGCATCCTCGCTGACATTGGGAATCTCACTGGTGATTTCCTCGGTACCGCGCTTGGTGTCGCGCACCTGCAGTTCCAGTTCCTGGATGTGGACCGAGGTGAAGACATCATCCTTGACCAGTTTTTCACTGATTACAATCGCATCTTCATAGTTATATCCGAACCAGGGCATGAAAGCCACCAGGACATTCATCCCTAAAGCCAGCTTCCCGTTGTCAGTGGAGGCCCCGTCGGCGATAATGTCATTGGCCTTGACTTTCTGTTCGACGTCGACCAGCGGCCGCTGGTTGATAGAGGTGTCCTGGTTGGTGCGGTGGAACTTGCGCAGGCGGTAGAGATCGCGCTCCGGCATTTTTGAAAAAAACTTGTTTTTGTCCTGCCGCTCTTTTTCGTTGACCCGGATGACAATCTTGGTGGAGTCGGCATATTCGACCACACCGCCCCGCCTGGCCACCACCACGGTACCGCAGTCGCGAGCGACACGTTCTTCCAGGCCGGTCATCACTATCGGATATTCCGGGTTAAGCAGCGGTACGGCCTGGCGCTGCATGTTCGAGCCCATCAGGGCGCGGTTGGCGTCATCATGTTCGAGGAACGGAATCAGTGCCGCGGCCACGCTGACCAGCTGTTCCGGTGCCACATCCATATAATCGATTTTACTCGGCTGCATTTGGGTGAAGTCATCTCTTACGCGGCAGAGCACCAGCCCGCGCTTGAAATGATTTTTCTCATCCAGCGGAGCATTGGCCTGGGCGATTACATATTTATTCTCCTCGAAGGCATTCATGTAACTAATTTCATTGGTCACCCTGCCTTTGACTACCTTGCGGTAGGGAGTTTCGATAAAGCCGAGCTCGTTGATTTGGGCATAGGTTGTAAGGCTGGTGATCAGGCCGATATTGGGGCCTTCCGGAGTCTCAATCGGGCACATCCGGCCGTAGTGTGAAAAGTGAACGTCACGAACCTCGAAACCGGCCCGCTCGCGGGTCAGTCCTCCGGGGCCGAGGGCGGAAAGCCGGCGCTTATGAGTCAGTTCGGCCAGCGGGTTGGTCTGATCCATGAACTGGCTCAAC
>CAZSTM010000172.1:0-7992 GCA_964609635.1 uncultured Gemmatimonadales bacterium | reverse complement strand
GGTAGTCCAGCAGGCCGGCCCCGGCCCCGATCAGAAAACCGACCCGGCAGGCCGCACTCCGGCCTGTTTCGGCCGAAATCCGCACGCTTAAAGCATAAGTGCCAGGCTCGCGGAGAACCTTGCGGGTGATAGCGTGCACCGTGCGCACCGGCAGGTCCGGGCGGCCGGCAATGGGCCTCAGGTAGCCCTGGAAAACCTCCCAGTCGGCCAGACGGTTGGCCCAGAGGTTAGGTCCTACCCAGCGCCGGTAGCGGATCGAGTCCCAGCTCTCGACCTGACCCTGCTCTACACTGACTTGAGCAGGGGCGGGAACGGCCGCTGCGGATACCAGAAAAATAAAGCAAAGCAGCAGTTTCATTCTCGATTCGGCTTGCATCGGCGCTCCTTGAGAATTACCGGGGGTCTAGACGAGTGTTGAAAAAACACGCTTCCGGATACAATACCGAAAATTTGACCCGGTTTATCGGTTCAATAGCCCCTGCGTTTCGACTTGGGCAGCTCGAAAATATGGTGCGTGCCGGGGGGCAGGGGGCGGGCCTTAATAAACCTTTTGGTTGCCGGATCGATACCCAGCATACGGGCTATGGTGAGCCCCCACATCATTTCCCTGTTCTTTTCCGAAACCTCGTTGGCGTCCAGGAACATTTGGAAGCGCTCGATGTTGCCGGGCAGGCCTTCCGGCTGCTCGTCCGTGCCGAACACTATGTGCTCGAAAGCATCCGGCCCGCCCTTGAGGGTGTGGGCGGTAGCCTCGCCCTCTTTGGCGCTCCACCAGAGAATTTTCTTGAAACGGTCCAGGTCGTTGAGCTTGATCAGCTTGTGAAGGGTGGAGCCGGTTATGTCAAAGAAAAGGTTGGGGTTCCAGCGGCAGGCCTCCGCCGCCTCATCATAGAAAGGATTGCCGAAATGCGCTCCCTGGATCATGGTGCGCGGGAAAGCCCTGGCGACCAGGTCCAGGTAGCCCGGGCGCATGCGCATCGTTGAGGAGGCCGCCGGCTCATCCCTGATCCCGCGCGAGGTGATCCCGGTGTGAAAGAGCATCACCAGCCCCAGGTATTCGCAGAGACGGTACATCTGGAAGTAGGAGGCATCGTCCCAGTTTTTTTGGGGGCTGTGGTACTTAATGCCTACAAAGCCGGCTTTATGGAACTCCTCTATCTCGCGCACGGCGTTCGGATCATCCGGGTTCACCCGGCCGTAGCCGATGAAAACATCCGGGTAATCTTCGATCGCTTTCTTGATCAGCTCGAAATCTTCCATCCAGGTGAGCACACAGGCCATGGCGTTGTGCTCCCGGTAGATTTTGACCACGCGCTGAACCCAGTCCTTGTCGTGGCCCGCATGAATGTGGGAATCGATGATAAAACGCTTTGCCGCGGAAGCCGTGCCCGCGGAGAGAAAAAAGATCAGCCCGAAAACGGAAACCACCGATCTCAGCTTTTGTGAAAACATGTTTTACCTCCTGTTGAAAAAAGTTAAAAAAATATTTTAAAAGGCACAAAGTTATTGGGCCTGTTTATAGGGAATATATCATAATCCTGGAAGAGTGAGGCCATTGATTTTACAGTTCTCGCGTAGAAAATCTATCCATAAATAATCAGCACCGAACTCCTGTATTATCTGTTCCGATATCTTATAGAGAAGCTTGTATTCATTTTCTGTTCTCGTACAACAATAAGAACAAAAATCCTGTAAGATTTTTTCGGCTTCCTCATTATTGCTGTCTTTTAAGAGCCTGAGGACTTCAGATTCAACTGTTTTGGACCTGGCTAACTCCCATTTCTCTGTTTCGCTGAAGATACCTTTTACAACAGGAGCAATTCTATGGTAATTAAGGTCGCAGAGTCGCTTCATCTTTTCTGCCCACCACCAGGGTGAATCTTCGGAATACTTGTTTGTACCAAATCCGAATTGTTCTGGAACAGTTTGTCCGGCAAAGTAGAAAGGACGGAATACGTTTACACAGGGAGTGCTGAAACTCGCCCAGTACACTTGTCTTAGCATAGAGGGCATTTCTTTCCTCATATGTGCCACCATACTTGCTGCCGTGCGATAGCGTCTTTTCGAATTATCATGCATGCAGGGCGTGGCGAACCAGCCATCGGTGGGAGACCATTTAGGTTCCTCGATTGTGCTTTCATGATGACTTCTGTTGATCTCATTCATCATGAATTCAACCGTAATATCGCCTTTGTGCTCCTTAAGCTTCCTCAGAATTGAATTTGCCCTGTTCTGGGACCCAGAATAGTCTCTGGCATGGTCGGTATAGCAAAGTGCGAAACTGAAATCTTCTTTCGATTTACACCAACCCATTTCAATTGCATGTTTTATAAGATTAGGATGAGCTTCATCAAAGTCGCTTTCAATACTGTAAACATTGGATATAGCCCACACATCTTCCACTTTCTTTGCTACCCAGTATTTCCCCGCAGTTTCCAGAACCCACGCCTCATTTGGATCGGCTATAATAAACGAATTATGATAGGTGCTTTTTTCATCCCACTGGCCCGGATAATTACAGCCACCACCTTGTCCATACTCTTCCAGAAGGTAGGTGACGACATGCATTGCCTCATATGCTGTCTTTCCCCTCTCCAATGCCAATCGAACAAGGTCCATTCCAATAAGTCCTGTCTGTTGGTAAGGTTCCTTAGAACCTTCCCCTTCATTTCCAATAGCGACACCCCATTCGTTTAGGCCGTGCTCGTATCCAAAGGTCCACCAGATCTTTGATCCTATATGCGCATACGTCTCTTTTATCTGTGGAATTTCCATATGCGTGCATTTAACTTTTTCACCTTCCCTATGTTTTTTGTGAGAGTAATATACAAGAGGCTGAGCTTCGGGTGATGGTCTGTCACTGTTTTTACCCATAATAATTGAACCGTCTCTCGTAGAATTACTCAAGGCCACCCAAGTGTCACAAGCAAAGGAAGGTACAACTGAGCAAAAACTTAACAAACTTAATACAAGGTTTATGGTTAGTATTTTATTGGGGAATCGCATTTTCTACTCCTCATTGTAATTTCCATGATGTTTTTAAACTGATTACAGCAAATTTATAATTAATCTCAACCTCAACATGGCATATCCGTGTTTAAATTTTCCCTTTGTGCCTCTGTGCCGTGTTGTACATAAAGCCGCGCAAGTGTATCGCGCAAGAGCGCGAGTCTGTCTGCTCGGCTGCCCCTCTGTCCCTTTCGTATGTGTTGCTGTGCTAAAGAGCGGAGATGAAATCATCCAGCCTGGTCTCGAGCGATTTCGCACGGGAAGGCTCGGCCTGGGCCAGGTCGTTTTTTTCGTAAGGGTCCTGGCTCAGGTTGAAAAGGAAACCTTGTTCTTTCTCATCGTCCTTTTGCTCTTTTATTTGCAAGTACTTCCAGTTGCCCTGCCTGATGGCGGCCTGATTGCCGTAAATCCAGAAAAGAGTTCTTTCGCCGGAGAGCCTGTCCGGGTTTTTAATTACCGGCAGGATGTCCATGCCTTCGGTTTTTACCCTGGTTTCGGGAGCACCGATCAGGGCGGAGAATGTCTCAAAGAAGTCCAGTTGGGAGCACGGGTAAGAACAGGATACACCGGCAGGGATCACCCCGGGCCAGCGCATCAGGCAGGGAACCCGGATACCGCCCTCGTACAGGGTGCCTTTCTCCCCGCGAAAATCCCCGTTATCGCCGCCGTAGTCCGGGTCTCCGCCGTTGTCGCTGGTGAAAATAACCAGGGTATTTTCAGCCAGGCCCAGGGTTTCGAGCGCTTCCAGCACCTGTCCTACACCGTCATCCATGCTGGCTACCATGGCGGAGTAGATGTTGCGGTCCTGGTCCGGACCGTTAAACCGTGCCACCAGTTCCCCGGGGGCCTGGAGCACGTTGGCCTGGGCCCCTGGAGCATCAGCCTTGCCGTAATGCGGAGCATTGTGGGCCAGGTTCAGGTAAAACTGGCGGTTGCGGTTTTTTTCAAGGAAGGCAATCGCCTCACGAGTGAAAAGGTCGGTGGAGTAGCCCTCTTCCTCGATCATTTGCTGGTTGCGGTAGAAACAAGGTTCGCCGCGGTAGCGGTGGGTGAAAAAATCGATACAGCCGGGAGTGAATCCGTAGAAGTAATGGAAACCGTGGTTGGTGGGCAGAAAACGCCTGCTGCCGTGACCCAGGTGCCATTTGCCGATAAGTCCGGTGGAGTATCCGGCTTCACGGAGCACCTGGGCGATGGTTTTTTCACCGGTTTCCAGGCCGCGCCGGGCATCCTGCTCGGAAGTGGGCATCAGGGGAGTAGTCAACTGGTGTCTGGAGCGCTGAGGGATAAGGCCTGTCAACTGGCTGAATCGCGAGGGAGTGCAAACCGGGGCGCTGACATAAAAATCGCTGAAAAATATTCCCTGCTCCCCGATGGAGTCAATGTGCGGGGTGGGTATCTCGCTGCCGTAGCAGCTTAAATCTCCCAGGCCCAGGTCATCGGCATTGATCAACAGAATGTTGGGTGGTTGAAAGGGGCGGCTCTCGCCGCAGGCAAGCTGTGATGCCGCTCCCAGGGTGGTTGCCCCCAGTCCCTTGACAAAATCACGGCGGGTGATGTTCTCCGAGGGGAGAGCCAAGAATTACCTCTTTGAATGGTATGAGATACAAGACGCTAAAGCTGTCTTTTTAGTCGCTTGACACGCGAAAAGGAGTAAACAATTACAGGAAAAGCCTGCCATGACGGTAAAAATAACAGTCAGGTCGCTTTAAGGCAATCGGAAGATGAAAGCTTAGGAGTCTATGTATGGTAAAAAAAACTACCTCCGGCTGTTTACATCCTCTTTCATTTTATAACACAGCTCGGTCAGCCGCCCGGTGAGCTCCGGATGGCTTTCGTATAAATTGTTATTCTCTGCCGGGTCGGCCTCCAGGTCGGCCAGGAAAACTTTCGGGTCGGTCTCCTGTTTTTCAAAGCTGTAGCGGCCGCCCAGGATAAGCTTCCACTTGCCCCGGCGCACGGCGAGCTGGTCGCGGATCTGCCAGTAAAGGGTTTCGTGCGGGCTCTTTCCCTTGCCCAATGTCATTGGCAGGATGTCGCGCCCGTCGATTATCCGGCCGCCGGGCGCCTCGGCTCCCGCTATTTTGAGGAAAGTGGGCAGGATGTCGATAGCGCAGCCCAGTTGGTCGCAGGTTTTTCCGGAGGGGATCACGGCCGGCCAGCTCAGAATGGCCGGCATGTGGATACCCCCCTCGAACAGGCCGCCTTTCCAGCCGGAATAAGGAGCATTGCTGCCGCCGTGGTAAAATTGGCCGGAACCATCGTGAAGGCAGCGCTTCTCGATGGTGGCCCCGTTGTCGCTCTGGAAAAAAACCACCGTGTTTTCGGTCAGGCCCGCTGCCTCGAGGGCGGCCATGATCCGGCCCATGCTGTCATCCACCGTGGCTATCATGGCCGCCTGCTGCCTGCGGTGGTGCTCCAGGTGGCTGTAGCGCTCGAAATACTCCCGTGGTGCATGCATGGGGTAGTGGGGGGAGTTGTAAGCCACGTACAGGAAAAACGGTTCGGACCGGTTCTCGCGGATGAAACGAACCGCCTCGCGGGTAATGATATCGGTCATGTAGATGCCGTTCTCCCAGACCTCTCGTTCGTTTTTCCACAGGTCGTGCAACGGATAGATACCGCTGCCCATCTCCCAGTACATGATATGGGAGTAGTAGTCGATACAGCCGGAGAGGAAACCGTAGAACTCGTCGAAGCCCTGGGCGTTGGGCCTCGATTCGGCCGCCGAGCCCATGTGCCATTTGCCGAACACTCCCGTGCGATAGCCCAGGCCTTTAAGCGATTTGGCAATGGTAGTTTCATCGGCGTAGAGTCCCGGGCAGTCGCGGTTGGCGCGAAGGATGCGGTTCACGCCGGTGCGCTGGGGATAGCGACCGGTCAAAAGCGATGCCCGGGAGGGCGAACAGACCGGCGAGGAGCTGTACCAGTTGGTGAACTTCACTCCGCTCGCAGCCAGGGCGTCCATGTGGGGTGTGCGGATGTCCGTTGCCCCGAAGCAGCCCAGATCGCCGAATCCCTGGTCATCGGTGTAAAAGATGATAAAGTTGGCTCGGTTGCCTGAGGCTGAGGCATCGGTGTTTTTCAGCAATGCTCCGGCGGAAGCCAGCCCGCCTGCTCCGAGACGTAAAAAGTCGCGGCGGTTCAGCTTTTCACGGGCGCTCATGACTTGCCTCCTGAACTGGATTGGTCATGATTCATACGGATGATCCGGTTAATTTATAATCCACTAAAGGGGCGTTGAAAAAAAGATTTCAAGCGCCCCGGGATTGAAATTTATTGCTTTTTTGGCTGTCAAGGGCAGGTGAATGCGCCACTTGGCCCACCCTTGAGGGCCATATACCCATGACTTTGGATTTTTTCAACACGCTTTTAAAAGCGACCGGCCGGTCGCCCTAAATAGCCGAAGGTATCATTCTCGGAAGTTTCATGCAACAGGGCGAGTTGTCGGAAAGCGCGAATGTGTCGTGCTTCGCACGGATCTCCGCCATGCCCTGCATGGCTCCGGTTCGCTGCGCTCCGGTTGAGACCGGCCCTTAAGCCGTCAAACCAGATGATCCATTTCCTGCATCAGCTCGTACCAGCGGGTCAGGATGTGCTCTTTCTTGCCTTTCGGCTCGATGGGCGGCAGCACCTCCAGTTCGATACTGCTGAAATTGAACCCGGGGTTTATCCTGGAAAGCAACGGGCCGGTACCGCGGATGTGAACCGGGACTACAGGCGCGCTGCTTTTTAGGGCAAGCATGGCGACACCCGGTTTGGGCTTGTCCACCCTTTTATCGATTGAGCGCTTACCCTCGGGAAACATGCACAGCGGATAGCCTTTTTTCAGTACCTCCTGGCAGTAATGCAGCGACTGGGCGGTGGAGCCTATCCTGCCGGTGGTGATTATCCTGCCCGGGTAGCACAACCGTGAAAAGGGGAAGTGTTCGAAAATATCACCTATTCCCACAAAGAAGAGCTTACGGGCAACCCGGTAGGGCAGTATCCCGTAGATTGCGGGCCCATCTACATACGATACATGGTTGGGCGCAATAATATAAGGGCTTTCGGCAGGCAAGTTCTCAGTTCCCTGGAGGCGAATGCGGAAAAGCAGCTTAAAGAACAGGAAAAGTATCAGGTGGGCGAAAAAGCGGAAAGTAATGCCGAAAATACTCTCGCCCAGCTCGACCACTTCCTCCACAGGTTTTATTTCATCTGCAGCGGCCGGTTTAAGGGGTTTGGCCGGATGACCGGCGCCGGCTTTGATCAAGGGGCGCAGGTCATTCAGGCACAGAACGGCTCCTGCTTCCTGTTCCGGGATGCTGATCCCGAAGTGCTGTTCGAGGGCCGAGATGAAATCCAGCTTGGTCAGAGAATCCAGACCCAGGTCCGTTTCCAGGTTATCCGTTCCTCTGGGGTTCTGCTCTAGTTTCAAGTTTCGTTTGACAAAGGCCAACAAAGGATCTTTCGGCTCACCGCGCTTATCCGGCGTGGGCTTCTTGTCGGGTTTGCCGGCTTTACGTTTACGCAGGGACTCGATGATCTCGAAGCGCTTCAGCTTGCCCAGGCGGGTTTTGGGAAAACTCTGCTCGACAATTTCTACCCTGGTTACCCGCTGGTAGCTGGGCAGCTGCACCGCCAGGTTCTCGATTTCAAACTTGATATCCTCGTAGATGCGGGTGGTTTGCCTGCGCAACAGGGCCGCATGCGAGGGCAGAACCACCGCTGTGAGGTGTACACCGGTTTTGTCCTCGAGCGCACAGATGCAGATTTCCTCCACCAGGTCGCAGGCACCGTAATGCTCCTCGAGAACCTGAGGGATGATGTTTTTCCCGGAAGGCATCACGATGACCTCTTTGAGCCTCCCGCTTAAAAAGAGGTAGCCCCGTTTGTCCAGGTGTCCGAGATCGCCGGTCTTGAACCAGCCGCGCTGAAAGGCCTTTGCCGTGGCCCGAGGGTCTTTATAATAGCCCATCATGACATTGGGGCCGCGCACCAGGA
>CAZSTM010000171.1:0-8038 GCA_964609635.1 uncultured Gemmatimonadales bacterium | reverse complement strand
TTTTTCGTGAATTATTGGCGAAGAACCACAGGTCGCTGGCCGGCCTCGGACCCGGCTGCGGCCGAGCGGCGCGCACCGTGGCCCGGCGGTCGCACCAATCACTACCTGTTCGACATGAACCGCGACTGGTTTCTGCTGACCCAGGCAGAGAGCCGGGGCAGGGTAAAAGCCTATCTCGAGTGGTATCCTCACATTTTCGTGGACCTTCACGAGATGGGTTCCGACGAAACCTACTACTTCCCGCCGGTTGCCCCGCCGATAAACCCTTACTACTCGAAACAACAGGTCGAATGGAACGCTCTGATCGGCAGGAACAACGCCCGCTGGTTCGACAGCTTCGGGTTCAAGTACTGGACCGGCGAGGTTTTCGATGCTTTCTACCCGGGTTACGGCTGCACCTGGCCCTCATTGAGCGGGTCGGTGGGGCTCACTTTTGAACAGGCCTCGAGCCGGGGGCTGGTGGCCCGGCGCTCGGATGAAACCGAGATGCCCTACCTGGAAACCATCCGTCACCAGGCGGTTGCGGCTTTTTCCACGGCGGAGCTGGCCTCTGGCCGAAGAGAGAATCTCCTGCGGGACTATGTACTTACCCGCACACCGCCCGGAACAGTACAGCCAGACAAGGCTTACCTGATACCGGCAGGGGAAAAGCCTTACACAGCGCGCAAGCTTGTCAATCTACTGTTGGACAACGGTATAAAAGTCAACCGGGCGGGGAGTGATTTCTCCTGTTCCCCGGTATTTGCCGCCGATAACCGCAGGTTGGGGCAAAAAAAATTCCCTGCCGGCACCTACGTGGTTCCCGCCCGGCAGGAAGCTTACCGACTGGTGGCCAATCTGCTGGAAACCCAGGTCGAGATGGAAAAAAGCTATGTCGAGGAACAGGAAAGACGGCTCTTGGCCGGCCTGTCCCACCAGGTTTACGATGTAACCTCCTGGTGCCTGCCGCTGTGTTTCGGTGTCCAATGCTACCGCACCGACAACCTGCCGCGTGGCGATTACACGCAGGTAAGAAGAGCAATGGCAAAACCGAAAGATACCCCGACCCCTACAGCCAAACTGGCTTACCTGCTGGACGGCCTGGAAAACGGGTGTATGGTGGCTCTGGCCGATCTGCTGCGGCAGGGTGTCCGGGTTTACTCGAGCGATAAGTCATTTACCCTCAACGGCACCGATTTCGGCCGGGGAAGCCTGATCGTGCCGGTCGAGGAGAATGACAAGAATTTGAAAGAGACTATCATCCGGATTGAAAAGGAACGGGGAGTGAGCTTTCATCCCACGGACAGCGGCTGGATGAGCCGGGGGGTTAATTTCGGCAGCGGCAATGTTCATTATCTTCCCAAACCTAAGGTGGTTCTGGCCTGGGACAGCCCCACTCATTCATATTCCGCCGGAACCTGCCGTTACGTGCTGGAGCGGCAGTACGGGGTTAAGGTAACTGTGGTAAAAGTCCAGGACCTGGCCAGGCTGAAGCTGGAGCGCTACAATGTGTTGATTTTTCCGGAAGGGGGTAGTTACCCGGATGCCCTGGGCAAGCCGGGCATGGAAAAGATCAAACAATGGGTCGACGAAGGCGGAACACTGGTGGCTGTCGGCGGGGCCTGCAACCTGCTGACCCACTCGGAGATGAAACTGCTAGAAGCCAGGAGAGAGTACCGGCTTACCGGAGATTCTACTTTCATGGATAAGAAAGCGGACCGGAAAGAAGAAGAGGCTGTTCCCCGGGTACCGGCCACGGAGATAAAAAGTAAGGAACAGTTCCATTCATTTATAACCACTGAAGAAGTGGCTCCGCGCTCGGTGCCGGGTGTTCTGTTGCGCATCCGTCTCGACGGCGACCACTGGCTTTCGGCCGGCTATGACAGCCTGGCGGTGACTTTCGCCACGGGCTGGAACATCTATGCTCCGCTCAAGCGGAGCCAGGGGCGCAATGTGGCCTATTTCGCCGAGGCGGAGAAAATGCTGATCAGCGGATATGCCTGGCGTGGACCTGCACTGAAACAGTTGGCTTTCAAGCCTTATCTCATGTACCGTTCACGGGGCGAGGGCCATGTGATCGGTTTCACCGAAGAAGTCAACTTCCGGGCGATGCTCGACGGCATGAATCGGTTGTTCCTCAACGCGGTGCTGCTCGGTCCGGGACACTGAATTGAATTTTCATATCTAATTCGTTTTAAATCTCAGGAGGTTGAACCTTGTCTCAGGCACAGAGATATTTCGCCATACCGCCCAAGTTCGATCCGGAAAAAGGTAAAACCGTGTTCAAGCCGGACGGTAAGGGCTACGGCTACTGGGTAGGCGGCCACAAAGTGGTTTTCGACCCGGCTGAAAATAAATTCTACCTTTTTTACCGTACCCGTAAACCCCTGGGCAAGGGGCGCGGGGGAGCCTGCTTCGTGGCCGAGTCGCAGGACGGGGTAAAGTTCTCCAACATCTGGGAAGCTACTAAAGAGCAGTTCGATGCGCTCTCCATCGAGGTCGGCTCTTTGATCCAGGATCCCTTTAGCGGTACCTGGAGATTGTACCTCAGCTATCAATGCACCAACCGGGTGTGGCGTATCGACCTGATCGAGGCGAACCATCCGCGGAACTTCGATGCCTGGCACCACCGCACGGTAGTGCAGCCCGAGGAGTTCGGGCTCGAGTCGATCAAGGACCCCAGCGTCTATATCGTGGGCGGACTGTACTGCATGTTCGCCAATGTGCTGGCGCGCAAGGCCTGGGAAGAGGATGAGTCGGGCGGGCGAAGGCTTTACGGCTCGGATGCCACGGTTTTGCTGACCGGCCCGGACGGGACCTGTTTCCGCAGCCTCAAGTACGTGTTCGAACCCGGCGGAGGAGCACAGGGAGAATGGGGCCGTTTCCGCGCAAGGCTGAATTCTCTTGTTTACCTGCCCCCGGTGTATGTCGGCTTTTTCGACGGGGGCGACTCGGTTTACGATATGTACGAGGAACAAAGCGGCGTGGCGATCAGCCACGACCTGGAACACTGGACCAGGGTTAGTACCGGTGGACCGTGGGTGGCAAGTCCCCATGGCTGCGTGCGCTACATCGATGCCCTGCGGGTAGAGGATGAAATCTGGTACTACTACGAGTATACAAGAGAGGATAAAAGCCACGAACTCCGGGTAAGCAAGGTTAAATTGTAAGCTCGGTAGCCCCGGGGACCGGCGGGAAATTTTTAACCGGAAGCCGGGGAATATTGGATCATATATCCAAATGGGAGAATTTGCTGTGAAGACGGGCACGGTATTTTCGACAGCAAAAGCCGCAGGCACTTTCAATCACGGTCGGGCCTGGGTTTTACTTTGCCTGATGCTTGCGGTTCATGTGGCTGACGAAACTCTGAACGATTTTCTCTCGTTTTACAACCCCGTGGTTTCAGCGATCCGGGAAAAAGTGCCTTTTCTGATCCTTCCTACATTCAGCTTCGGCCTGTGGCTGGGGGGCTTAATAGCGGTAGTGGTTGCCTTGCTCTTTCTTTCAGTATTTGCCTTTCGCGGTGCAAAATGGATGAAGCCTGTTTCCTATGTTCTAGGCATTCTGATGGTCGGCAATGCCCTGATTCATATCATTGCCTCGATCTATATGGGTAGGCCGGCGCCGGGCGTGTATTCGTCGCCTTTTTTGCTTGCCTGCTCTATTTACCTTTTAACGGCTGTCAGGCAGGCTGGAAAAAAGACAGCTCCCACCGATATCTCCAACACGAGCTGAAGCCCGGTAGATCCGAAACAGGATTTCAGCAAATACCTTCCTGCCGGCAGCCTCTTCCCCCTTTCCCCTCCAGCCATGCATTCGCTTCCGAGCCCCGCCCTGTCCGGAAATTAGCCTGCCGGCCGTGCCCTGCCACCTTCGCGCCGGTCTTAATCTGTTTCAAAAGAAGAATACACGGTAACCGATTTATAATACTGTTGTTTCTCTTGACAGGCAGGGGAATTGGCTTTATATTGCTTATTAATTCGATTGACTTAATGAACTATTGATTTTTCCTTTGGACCGGCAGGCAAAAGTGCAAATCTCCAACAAATGTTACTATGCCCTCCGCGCGCTTTTCGAGCTGTCTATACACAGTGAGGAATCCCAGCCGGTGAAAATCGGGTCTATCGCGCGGAAACAGAGGATACCCAAGAGGTTTCTGGAGGTTATCTTGAACGAATTACGTCAGGGTGGATTCGTGGAGAGCCGCAGGGGTGTCGAGGGAGGTTACATCCTGGCGCGCAGGCCGGAACAGATTACCATGGGTGAGGTTGTGCGCTTTGTCGACCGGGATACGGCCCCGGTAGCCTGTGTGAGCAGTAGTGCGCAAGCCGCTGATTGCGAGTTTAGCTTCGAGTGCCCGTTTTACGATTTCTGGCTGCAGGCCAAACAGGCTCTGGACTCTGTCTATGACGGGACTACCATGGCGGATATTGTCGAGCGCTGGCACGTCATGTCGGCAAGTGAAAGCTATAATTACGAGATTTGATTTTCAGGCGATGGATTAAGCCTCGAAGCTGGAAAGCAAGAATCTGGTTGGTCGAACATTACGGAAGAATCAATATTAAGATTTAAGGAGGATTCAGGATGAGCGAAGAATATCAAAAAGGCATTGAAACCCAGGCCCTGCATGCAGGGCAGGCAGCCGATCCGGCAACCGGGGCCCGGGCGGTTCCCATATATCAGACCACCAGCTATCAGTTCCGGGATACCGAGCATGCGGCGAATCTTTTTGCACTCAAGGAGTTCGGTAACATCTACACCCGGATCATGAATCCTACCCAGGATGTGCTGGAGAAACGTCTGGCGGCCATGAACGGCGGCACCGCGGCACTGGCGGTGGCTTCCGGGCAGGCCGCCGAAACCCTGGCCGTGCTCAATATCACCCGGTCCGGTCAGAACATCGTCTCCACCAGCTTCCTTTACGGCGGTACCTACAACCTTTTTTACTATACCCTGCCCAAGATGGGGATCGAGGTACGCTTTGTGGACAGCTCGGACCCGGCCAACTTCGCCTCGGCCATCGATGAAAACACCCGGCTGGTCTATACCGAGTCGATCGGTAATCCCAAGAACAACGTGGACGACTACCCCGGGATCGCCGAGGTGGCTCATCGGCACGGGATCCCGTTTGTCATGGACAACACGGTGAGCCCGCCTCCGCTGCTGCGCCCGTTCGACCTGGGCGCGGACATCGTGATTTATTCGCTGACCAAGTTTATCGGCGGACACGGCACCTCGATCGGGGGCGCTATCGTGGACGGAGGCAAGTTCGACTGGAACAACGGCAAGTTTCCCGAGCTGGTCGAGCCCGATCCCTCGTACCACGGGGTGAGCTACTGGGAGGCTTTCGGCAACCATGACCGGGCGGTGGTTCCCGGAATAGCATTTGCTATCAAGGCCCGGGTGCAGCTTTTACGAGATATAGGCCCGGCGATGAGCCCGTTCAACGCCTTCCTTTTCCTGCAGGGTCTCGAAACCCTGCCATTGAGGATGAGCCGTCACTGCGAAAACGCCCTCAAAGTCGCCCGTTTCCTGGAACAGCATCCCGCAGTGGCCTGGGTCAATTACCCGGGGCTTCAGAGTCATCCGGATCACCGGCGCGCCGGGAAGTTTTTAAATGGCGGCTACGGAGCGATCATGGGTTTCGGTATCAAGGGCGGAAAGGCGGCGGGAGCGAAGATGATCGATTCGGTCAAGCTCTTATCGCACCTGGCCAACATCGGTGACGCCAAGAGCCTGATTATCCATCCGGCTTCGACCACACACCAGCAGTTGACTGCCGAGCAGCAGCGCTCCACCGGGGTAACCGAGGACTATGTGCGCTTGTCGGTCGGCCTGGAATCGGTCGAGGATATCATCGCGGACCTGGATCAGGCGCTGGCCGGAAGCCAGGAGGGGTAAGCATGGCGCTCAATCCCCGAAATAACAATCAAGGGGAAAAGCGAAAGAAGAAACCGGTCAAAGGCCCGGATGATCCGGCCTCTGTAGGTTGGACCCATGCGCAGAGGGTGCGCCTGGTGGAGCCCGGCGAATCTTTCAAGCTCGAGGCCGGGGGCAAAGTCTCCCCGGTGGATGTCGAATACGAGACCTACGGTACGCTGAGCCCTGCCAGAGACAATGTGATAGTCCTGTTACACGCGCTTTCCGGAGATGCCCATGCCGCGGGCTGGGATGCCGAGGCCGAGGCCACCGGAAGGAAATGGCGCACCCGTAAGCCGGGCTGGTGGGATGAGATGATCGGTCCGGGCTTGCCCCTGGATACGGAACAATATTATATCATCTGCTCCAACGTGCTGGGGTCCTGTTACGGTACCACCGGACCTGATGATATCGATCCGGCCACCGGCCGCCCCTATGGATTGCGCTTTCCGGTGGTTACGGTCGGCGACTGGGTGCGCCTTCAGGCCAGACTTCTGGATTACCTGGAAATCGACAAAGCCTACGCCGTGCTGGGAGGTTCGCTCGGGGGACAGCAGGCCCTGGAATGGGCCCTGGCCTATCCGGACCGGGTGGAAAACGCCCTGGTGCTGGCAGCCTCGGCGCGCCTGAGCGCCCAGGGGCTGGCGTTCAACGCCGTGGCCAGAAACTCGATCCTGAACGATCCCCATTTCAAAAGGGGCGACTATTACGGTACTCCCGGTCCAGCCGAGGGACTCGCCGCCGCCCGCATGCTGGGCCATATTACCTATCTCAGCGATGCGGCGATGCACGAGAAATTCGGACGGCGCCTGCAGAACAAAAACGAGCCGGATTTCAATTTCGGCATCGAATTCGAGGTGGAAAGCTACCTGGCCTACCAGGGAAGATCGTTTGTCGAGCGTTTCGATGCCAACGCCTATCTTTACATCACCCGCGCCATGGACTATTACGATGCCGTCAAGAGCTGGGGAGGGGGCAATTTGACCAGGGCCTGCTCACGGGTAAAGTCACGGATGATGGTGGTCTCTTTTACGACGGATTGGCTTTATCCTCCCAGAGAGTGCCGGGAACTGGCCCTGGCCGTATCCCGCAACGGCAAGCCGGTCACCTATGTATCGGTGCCCAGCGACTACGGGCATGATTCCTTTCTGGTGGAAACCGAGAAAGTGGGGAGGCTGATACGCGACTTCCTCGCCTCAGGGAGAAAGTAATGGGCAGTCGAGAGCCTTTAGAAAACAGACAATTTACGGACCGTTTCACCGAGCTGCTGCGCCTGTGGGCCAGCCGCAACACGCAGCCGATTGAAAACCTTTCGGTGGACCGCCTGGTCTCTTTGATGGAGAAATACCTCGCCGAACAGGCCGGGGAACTGGAGCGGCCCGGGCGGCCTAAACGGCGCTGGGATCACGAGGAGATCGAGCGTATCATTACCCCGGGCAGCCTGGTGCTGGACCTGGGCTGCGGCAACGGAGAGCTGCTCGAACGGCTCGTACGCTCCAAGAAGGTACAGGGCCAGGGAGTCGAGCTGGACCCGGAGAAGGTCTACGAGTGTGTGGAAAGGGGAGTCTCGGTCTTCCAGACCGACCTGGATGAAGGGCTCAAAGGTTTTCCGGATAATTCGTTCGACTTCGTTATCCTCGAAGAAACCCTGCAAACCGTGCATCAGCCGGTCAAGGTGCTGGCCGAAATGCTGCGGGTGGGCAAGCAGGGGATAATCAGTTTCCCCAATTTCGGTTACTGGCATGTCAGGCTGGAGCTGGCTTTCGGCGGACAGATGCCGGTAATCGAATCCCTGCCGTATAACTGGTACGATACTCCCAACATCCACCTGTTCACACTCGAGGATTTTCTGGCCTGGTGCAGCCAGGCGAAAGTTAATATCATAGAGGCTTACGTGCTGGCCGAGGGCGAGGTGCGGCCCCTGCAAGCCGGAGACAACCTCTTCGCCCAGGAAGTCTTGATGGTGATCCAGCAAACCTGACGTTTGACGCGCAACGCGAATAACCTGTTCCGAAGATAATCGTCCAAAGGGGCGTGTTTCCAGGGTTTCGTTGATAGCCCATGGGGATACGGCATTCTGTAAAACGGGCACGGCATCCGCTCCGGCTCGCTTACGAGCCACACCCGGATGTGCTCCTAT
>CAZSTM010000170.1:0-8056 GCA_964609635.1 uncultured Gemmatimonadales bacterium | reverse complement strand
GAACGGATTATCCGCGAACGGAAAAAGGTTCTGGGCGAGTTGACCCTGGAGGAACTGGATGCCATCTGGGAGGAAGTGAAAAAAAAGGATACCGGTACAGGCTAACGGAAAAGCGCGTTCGGCACTCTCTCGAAAAACACCGGGTTGTCCTCGACCCCATTGTAGGAGAAAAAACAGTATCCCGCCAGGCCCAGGGGTATCAGTCTTGCAGCCCTCTCGATGATTCCATCCACCGGCACGTTGTAAGCCCGCAGGCCGGCCCAGACATGCCGAGAGCCTACCGCCTCGCAGGCTCGCGAAATCTGTTTATATACCTGCTGATGGTCGGTGCTGTAAGCCATCGGCAGCACCAGGTCCACCAGGCCTTCTTTTACCCAGCGCGGCCAGTCCTGGCCGAAGACCCGGTAAGCCGATTCGATGTCCGGTTTAACCGCCGCCGAACGCACCAGCGTCGGGTACTTCTCGTTCAAGCTGCGGGAGAGTCCCCGCAGAAAACCGGTGATCGCCTCCGCCCTGAATGCAGTCCATTGGGCTGAAAGCCGGGCATGTTCCGCATCCGAACCATTACCCTGCCTCTCGCTCAAAGCAGCCAGTTCCACCGGGTCCACTCCATAGGCCTTCCGGAATCCGTTGCGCAGCCGGGGACTGAAATCCACCGAGCGCATTGGATAGCGCAGATAATCGAAATGGATGCCGTCCAGGTCATAGGTGCCGGCCAGCTCAAGCACGAAACTTTCGATCAGGCGGCGGGCTCCGGGCTCGGCCACCGAGATGAATACGCCGGTTATCCCCAAGCCGTTGAACTTGGTGCGCGAGTACCGGCTCAAGGATACGCCGCGGCTGTCCACCATTATCCACTCCGGATGACTGTTCAGCACGTGAGAAGAATCCTCAGGAGGCTTTGGGGAGGACCAGACCAGCAGGGTGTTGACCCAGGCATGGACTTTGAGTCCGCGCGCATGGGCTTTTTTCAGCAGATACGCCAGCGGATCGAAATTCCCGCCGATACTGCGGGCATAAGACTCGGCCGGGGGATAAACGCGTGAAGGGAAATATGCATCCCCGCGACCGCAGACTTGCACGAACAGAGTATTGAATCCCGCCCGGGCGGTTCTTTCCACCAGGCTGTCTATACTTGCCCTGGAGAGAAGGCTGGTGCGTACCACCCATAGAGCCCGTCCCTGCCGCCCGGGGGACGCGGACAAGCTACCCGCCTGCTGAAAAAGGGCGAGGCCAAGACAAATCAAGAGGATCTCGAAACCGGCAAAGCAGCGGCTGCGGTTCATCAACTCTCCTGGAATTTTCCGCCGAACCCAAAAAAAGGCAAGGTAACAGCTTGGCATCGCTCCCCTTGCCTTTTTGAAAACCATATTGATTTTTATTTATCCCGGATTGTCAATAAATCGGTCCTTCCCAATCCGTGGTATCAATTCAGATGCAAAAGCGACCGGCCGGCCGCCCTTACGAATTGGTCTTTCAGGCTGGAAGGTATTTATGACAATCGCTCTAATCTTCCTGCTTCTTTTCCTCTTCTTTGTGCTGATCGGCAGGCAGGTCGCTTTTATCGGAGGCTTCCGGTGAAGCCAGCTCATCAGCGGCCTCAGTTTCGGCCGCTTCGCTGGTTTCCTGCTCCACCGGGGGTGTCTCCCCGGCGGCTTCTTCGGCAGCTTCCTGCTCCACCGGAAGTGTCTCGGCGGCTTTAGCCTTCTTTTTCGGCCGACGCGAGCGGCGTTTTTTCCCACCGCTTTTCCTTGCTTCTTCTTCCGGCATCAATTCGATCATGGCCATAGGCGCGTTATCGCCAAGGCGGTACCCTATCCTGACTATGCGGGTATAGCCGCCCGGCCGGTCCTTGAAACGCTCGCTCAAGCTGGTAAACAGCTTGGCCACCACTGACTTGTCCCGGACAATTTTGAGCACCTGACGGCGGGCGTGCAGATCCCCACGCTTGGCGAAAGTGATCAGCTTCTCCGCCAGGGGACGGGTCTGTTTGGCTTTGGCTGTAGTTGTCCTGATCCGCTCGTGGAGAAACAGGCCGGTAATCAGGTTGCTGAGCAGCCAGCGGCGGTGGCTGCGCGTACGGTTCAGGGCCTTACCTTTCTTCTTGTGCCTCATGCCTATTCTTTCCTGAATTCGCTTATAAGTAAGAATCGGGCTCCGACAAAAGGTTACAATTCCTGTAAACACTCAAGTGTCGGAATAAACGCAACTATTCTTCCTGGTTCTGAGATTCCTGCTCCTCTTCGATAATTTCCCATTCTCCCTTTTCGTTCTTTTCCAGATGCATGCCGAAATGCATCCCGTGGCGGGAAAGGATTTCGGAAATCTCGTTCAAAGATTTACGGCCAAAATTGCGGAACTTGATCATCTCACTTTCGGTCTTCTGTACAAGCTCTCCCAGAGTTTTGATGTTGGAAGCCTTGAGACAGTTGCTGCTGCGCACCGAAAGTTCCAGCTCCTCCACACTACGGTTGAACAACTCCTTAAGGCGATTTTTGCGCAGGTCGGTGGCAATCGGCTTTTCTTCCTGGGGTTCACTGAACGATTTCAGATAATCCAGGTGAGAGATTAAAAGTTCAGCCGAATCGATCATCGCCTGTTCGGGTTTGAGCGAGCCGTTGGTATGCACCTCGATTGTCAACCTGTCGTAGTCGGTGCGATGTCCCACCCGCTGCTCATCGACCCGGAAAGTCACCTTGGTTACCGGTGAAAACAACGAATCCACCGGTATCAGTTGGGGATCGTCATCGGCAACCTCGTGCTGGTTCGCCGGACAATATCCCCGTCCGATTTTGACCAGCAGCTCGATGCGTACGGGCTTGTCTTCTTTCATGCTGAACAGGTAGTGATCCTTGTTGATCACCTCGATCGAAGGTGGTGTTTCAATCATCTTTGCAGTCACTTCGCCCTGTTTGTTCAACTCAAGCTTGCAAGTAGCTCGATCGACTTTCTCATCTTTCAGCTTGAAAATCACCTTTTTCAGATTCAGAATGATCTCGGGCATATCCTCCATGATCCCGGGAATGGTCGAGAGTTCGTGCAGAACGCCGTCAATGCGCAGGGCCCAGATGGCAGCGCCTTCTACCGAGGAGATCAAAATCCTGCGTAAAGCGTTGCCCAGTGTCACACCAAAACCCCGCTCCAACGGCTGAACCACGAATTCACCGTAGCTATCGGTGTAGGTCTTGGTATTTTTCTCGACACGTGAAGGTAGGACGATATTTCTAGGTTCCATAACCGGTATTTCTCCCACTTGAAAATTCAAGTAAAAAGGGAATGATTTCCGGATTTCTCCGGAGCATCTTAGCCGGAGCGAATACAGCCTGTTTTTGAACTCTTACTTCGAGTACAACTCCACTATCAGCTGCTCCTGGGCCGTGATAGGGATGTCGGCCCGGGTAGGTATTTCCAGCAGCTTTCCGGTTTGTGTTTTGTAATCCACCGCTAACCAGGGGAGGACATCCTGCTTGCCCCGTCGTTCGATCGAGGAAAGGATCAGCCCCATGTTGCGGCTTTTCTCTTTGACATGAATTTCCTGTCCAGGGACGACCTGGTAGGATGGGATGTCCACGATCCCGTCGTCAACCACGATATGGCGGTGCCGGACGAGCTGGCGAGCGCTTTTACGGCTGGGTGCCAGACCCAGACGGTAGACAATATTATCCAGCCTGGTCTCGAGCAGCTGAAGCAGCAATTCCCCTGTGATTCCGCTTTTGTGGGCGGCCCGCTTGAAATAGCTGCGGAACTGCTTCTCCAGCACCCCATAGATCCGTTTGGCTTTCTGCTTTTCCCTGAGCTGCAGGCTATACTCGCTCACTTTTCTCCGCCGTCCGGCCATCCTTCCATGCTGGCCCGGCGCAAAGTTTTTCCGTTCGATGGCGCATTTGTCGGTATAACAGCGCTCACCTTTGAGAAAAAGCTTCATACCTTCGCGGCGGCACAACTTACAATTGGCTTCTGTATGACGGGCCATCAGTCCTCCAAAATATCTTTCTTAGACACGCCTGCGCTTGGGCGGGCGGCAACCATTGTGCGGAATCGGAGTTACATCCCGAATCGACTTGATAGTAAGTCCCGCTCCCTGAAGCGCCTGGATAGCGGACTCCCGTCCCCCGCCCGGCCCCTGTACCCGGATATGAACCTTTTTCATACCCAGGTTCAGCGCCTCGCGACCGCAGGATTCGGCCACTGTCTGTGCAGCAAACGGAGTGCTCTTCTTGGAGCCCTTGAACCCACTCTTGCCGGCACTGCCCCACAGGATCGTATTCCCATGTAAATCTGTAATGGTTACAATTGTATTGTTAAAACTAGCCTTGATATATACAGTCCCCTCACTTTCAACCTGACGAACCTTCTTTTTACCCTTCGCCCCTTTTCTGGAAGGACTAGCCATTGCCGCTCCCGGTTACGTTAAATAATTTCAACTCTCTGAACTCTCGGTGAGCTCGAGAGCATGTTATGCCGGATATTTTCTTTGAAGGCAGGTGCTACTTCTTGGCCCTGACCTTTTTCTTGCCTGCAATCGCCACACGCGGCCCCTTGTGGGTGCGGGCGTTGGTGTGTGTGCGCTGGCCGCGCACCGGCAGCCTTTTGCGGTGACGCAGGCCACGGTAGCAGCCGATATCCATCAACCGCTTGACATTCATCGAAATCTCGGTGCGCAGCGCACCCTCGACCTTGTAATCCCGTTCGATTACACCGCGCAACCGGTTGGTATCGTTATCGGTAAGGTTCCCTGCCTTGGTATCCGGGTTGACACCGGAGTCCTCCAAAATCTTGAGTGCCGAGGAGCGGCCTATCCCGTAAATGTAAGTCAGCGCAATCTCTATTCTTTTTTCTTTCGGCAGATCGATTCCCGCGATACGAGCCATACCTCTACTCCCGGTGTTAAAGAAGTTTTTCGGTTTCTCTTATCCCTGGCGCTGCTTGTGCTTGGGGTTCTTGCAAATCACGCGCAGCACCCCCCGCCGGCGAATAATTTTACAATATTCACAGATAGCTTTTACTGAACTGCGAACCTTCATGGAAATCTCCGGTCAATATATCTAATTACTTGTAACGGTAGGTGATTCGCCCACGGCTCAGGTCGTAAGGGCTAAGCTCCAAGGCGACCTTGTCTCCAGGCAGAATCCGGATGAAATTCATCCGCATTTTGCCGCTGATGTGGGCCAGAACCTCGTGTTTGTTTTCCAGCTCAACCCGAAACATCGCGTTGGGCAACGGTTCCAGTACCGTACCGGTAACCTGGATCGCTTCTTCTTTGGCCATAACTACCAGACCTTAGTCGAAGATTAAAAATAGAGCCGCCATTAATCGGTTAAAATCTCCGGACCGTTCGGTCCGACCGCCACAGTATGCTCGAAATGGGCGGACAGTTTTCCGTCAACGGTTACCACCGTCCAGTTGTCTTCCAGGGTCTTCACCTCCGAGGTGCCTTCGTTGACCATCGGCTCAATGGCCAGCACCAGCCCCTCCTTGAGCGGGTAACCCTGGTTCGGTCTGCCGTAGTTGGGCACCTGGGGATCCTCATGCAGGTTCTGTCCTATGCCGTGTCCTACCAGGTCGCGCACTACGGAATAATTATTTGCTTCCACCAGAGTCTGGATCGCGGAACCGATATCACCGATGCGGTTTTGTATTCTGGCTTGGGCAATCCCCTGTTCGAGTCCCAGGCGTGTGATTTCCAGCAGACGGTTCACCTGCGGGCTCGGCTCACCTACCGCATAACTCACTGCCGCATCTGCATAATACCCTCTGCTGAACACCCCGACATCAATGCTGATCAAGTCGCCCGAGGCAAGGATGCGGTCCTTGTTCGGAATGCCGTGCACCACCTCTTGGTTGATCGAGGTGCACAAGGCGTTGGGAAAACCGCCATAGCCCTTGAAAGCCGCCCGGCTGTCCGGATAGGAATTTATCACCTGCTCGGCGATCCTATCCAGCTCCAGGGTAGACACCCCGGGGACAATCTTTTTTTCGAGGCGGGCCAGCACTTCGGCGATAATCTTGCCCGCTTCTCTTATTTTTTTAATCTCGGATCGAGACTTTAGAAAAACCATCTGTCCTGCCGGCACTTGAACTTTACATAAATCGTCGACTGGGGATTTTGCCCTTTTTCATGAATCCGTCGTAATGGCGCATCAACAGGTGGCTTTCCATCTGCTGAATGGTATCCAGGGCTACACCCACACAAATCAGCAGGCTTGTCCCGCCGAAATAAAAAGGAACGTTGATAATATCCAGCATATAGATGGGCAGCACCGCAATAGCCGCCAGAAACAACGCTCCCGGCAGGGTGATACGGGTCAGCACCCGATCGATGTACTCCGCCGTGCGAGCTCCCGGACGAATGCCCGGAATGAACCCGCCCTGGCGCTTAAAATTCTCCGCCAAGTCCACGGGATTGAAAATAACCGCCGTGTAAAAATAGGTAAAGAAGACTATCAGCACCGAATAAAACAGAATATAGGTGTTGGTGTTCGGCTGAAAATATCTGCCGAGGTCCGACACCCAGCTCTCCGGTGCCAGAAAAGTGCTGAGCGTGGCCGGCACCACGATGATCGACTGGGCGAAAATAATGGGCATCACTCCGGCGCTGTTGATCCTCAACGGCAGGTGTGTGTGCTGGCCGCCCATCACCTTGCGTCCCACCATGCGCTTGGGAATCTGGATCGGAATCTTGCGCGTGCCCAGAGTCATCACGATCACCCCGGCGACCACCGCGATCATCACCACGCAGAGAAGCAGCATGGGGATGATGCCGACAACATCCTTGCGCAGCATCTCGATCGACTGAAGCACCGCGCCGGGAAAGCGGTCCACAATACCGAAGAAAATCAACAGGCTCATCCCGTTTCCGATACCCCTCTCGGTTATCTGCTCGCCCAGCCACATCACCATCACGGCTCCGGTGGTAAGGGTGATTACCGTAGTGACCCGGAATATCCAGGGATCGATAGTCACCGCGTTAAGGCTCTGCAGGAAAGTGGCCATCCCGACCGACTGGATGAAAGACAAAACCACCGTACCGTAACGGGTGTACTGAGTAATTTTCTTCCGGCCTTCCTGACCCTCTTTCTGCAGCTTCTCGAAGTACGGGAAAACCGGCGGGAGAAGCTGGAAAATAATCGACGAGCTGATATAGGGCATGATCCCGAGAGCGAAAATGGTCGCCCTCGAAAGCCCACCGCCGACAAACATGTCCATCAGGCCGAAAAATGTATTCTGCTGCTGGCCGAACCACTCGATAAGCCGGCTGACATCGATACCCGGAGTGGTTATATGCCCGCCCAGACGGTAGATAATCACGATAAGCGCGGTGAAACCAAGCTTACGTTTCAGTTCCGGAACATCGAATATATTCTGCAAACCAGCGGGCATTACAGCACCTCGACTTTGCCGCCTGCGGCTTCGATTTTCTTTCGGGCCGCATCACTGAACGCATGAGCCGCCACGGTTGCGCCTTTTTCGAGCTCACCGCCCGCCAGAATCTTGACCGGCTCGGCTGCGTTGCGAATCAATCCCTTTTCGGCCATTTGCTCAGGTCCCAGTTTACCAGGGCCTATAGCGCGGTTGAGGTCTGAGAGATTGACAATCTGGAATCTCTTGCGGAACATGCTGTTGAAGCCCCGCTTGGGCAAACGCCGCTGCAGGGGCATCTGGCCTCCCTCGAACCAGGCCGGGATTTTCGCGCCGCTGCGCGACTTCTGTCCCTTGTGGCCGCGTCCGGAGGTGCCACCTGTCCCGCTGCCTGAGCCGCGGCCCAGGCGCTTACGCTTTTTTCTACTGCCTTGGGGTTTTTTCAATTCGGATAATTTCATAAGCCCTCATGTCCGCCTGCGGATACTGCGAAGCATAAAAATCTCCGGTGTATCCATTTTTCGGGCACGGCCCATCTCCGCTCGTGTCGCATGTCGCGCTACTTGCGTGCGCGAGTGTGTCGTGCTGCGCACGGATCTCCGCCATGCCATGCATGGCTCCGGTTCGCTGTGCTCCGGCTCGCTCACGAGCACTCCTCCCATGCCTTTCGCTCGCGTTCACTCGCGATCCCTGCCCT
>CAZSTM010000169.1:0-8082 GCA_964609635.1 uncultured Gemmatimonadales bacterium | reverse complement strand
CTTTGTCCCTGTCACTTCTCTAACCTGACTTCTGTCTTTGTGCCTCTGTGCCTTTTTTTGCTTTTGCTTCTGACTCCTGTCTCCTGACTTCTGTCTTTGTGCCTCTGTGCCTCTGTGCCTTTGTCCCTGTCTTTAGTCTTTCCAGACGGTTTCCTCGTCCACACCCGGCGGGCGCGGACCGTAGTGCGGAAGCTCCTGCCCCAGCTCATAGGCTCCCAGGTCCGGGGCGTCCCCGGTGAAACCACCGTTCACATTGGGGATAAACAATCCGGCATCCACGGCCGCCGAGCCTGCCTTGAGACGGAGGTCTGCGGGCCGGCGCTCCGGAAAGGCGGGATAGGGGAACTCGACCGGGGCGGCGAAAACACCCAGATCCACTTGCACCGAATGGTTCCCGCCGGTCAGGCGATGCAGTCCCTTGATGTCGGTGAAAGTCTCTTCGCCGATCAGCCCTTTGAACGGAGTCTGGCAGGCGCCCACGCCGTTGTAGTCGAACTCGCAAGTGTTGTTATACCCGGCCAGTGAGACCGCCAGGCCCTTGCCGCTGCTATACCGGCCCTGTCTGCCCTTGCCGCTCCCCCCGATACAGAGGTTGTTTTTAAACACCGTGCGGAAATAAGCATTCTGCCCGTGGTGTTCATAGAAACCGTCCCCGCTCTTGACACAGGTGTTGTGCAGGAAAATGTTCCCCACACTGTGGCGTTCGAGCTTGAAAGGGCACATGGCGATATTGTACATGACATTACGGATAAAATATATAGGCCCTCCCAGGCCCGGCTGGGAGCTGAGGCCCATGCCGCAGTTGGTGATACGGTTGCGCATGATCCGGCAGTTGTGCATGCAGAAATCCGCCTCGATCCCGTCATCCGGTCCGACATAGACATCGTTGTTGTAGATGTCGATACAGATCTGGTCGTAAACCCAGAGGTCTTCCATGGTTGAGATGCAGTCCCGGTAGCCGGAGACCCGGTTGTAGCAGATCACGTTGCCCGGACCGGTGATCTCGATTCCCTCGCCCACATTTGCCGGTCCGCCGAAGACACTTGCGGAACCGATACTTTCGGTGACCCAGGGCATGACATAGCCGACCACGTTGTCCGCGATGTAGCAGTTCCTGCACCCCGGCTGCTCTTTGGCGATGATCCCGAACTTGGCGTTTACCGTACAGGCCCGCACGGCGACATCTTCGGCAAAGCGCAGGTTCACAGTGCCGTTGATTGTCAATCCTTCTATAATTACATGCCTGCAGTGTTCGAGAGAAAGATCGTCAAAAGTGCTGCCGATAGCCTGGTGCGAGCGGTCGGCGCGGATAACAACGGGCCTTCCCGGCTCTCCGCTGAGTGCGATTGCACTCTTGCGGTACCATCTGTCGTAATAGCCCGGCGTCAGGAGCAGAATGTCTCCCGGCCGGGCCGTGCGTAAAGAATCCCAGAAAGTGCGCGGGTTGACCTTTTTGATAACCGCATCCGGGGCCGCCCTGGGTACCGGACGGGTTTTCGCGCGTACTTCTCTTTCGGCAGAGCCGCCGTCCGGGTCATCGAGCCTGAGCCGGATTTGGTATTCGGTGTCCGGTTTCAGGTCGAATATGCTGCCCGAATGCTTGTTGACCCAGCGGTAAGTAGGCCTGGTTTTCCTGCCGGTGTTGTCGGGCGGCACTCGTACGAGCGGCATCCCCTTATGCCACCGGTTCTCCCCGGCTATCCGGTATTCGACCTCCACCACGCCGTTCAGGTTGTCATCGCCGTCGATCGGCCACTCCACTGCCAGGTTGGTGATCGTGGGATAGGGAGTGCTCACCTCGCCGGGTATGGTGCCGTCCTTGGCGAAAGCGGTGATGGAAAAACCCGTAACCAGAACGCACAGGATCAAAAAAGTCCGATAAAAAGACGGTTTCTTAGCCATGATCGGTCTTCCGCTAAAGAGGTTTGATAACAAAATTGAAGACTCCCCGCGTCAAGCCACGGGGAATGCGCTCGCTATTCAATTCCAGCGCCCGCTATCTGGTGGTAAAACTGAACACCTGGCTCCAGGGGCTCCATTTACCCCTGGCGTCCTCGGCCCGGACACGCCAGTAGTAGGTTATCTTACGGTTGAGCCAGCCCTCGGGAGCTTCGAATATCGCCCGGCCGCGCACATCCCGGTCGAAAGTTGTCGCCAGGGGCCAGGCGCAGTCGGGCCGCAGGCTGAGCTGGAAGCGGTAACAGACTATCTCATCGCCGTCCCGGTCGGTCGCCTGCGTCCACTCGAACCTGGGGTTGAGCTTTCTTATCCTGGCTCCGTCGGCGGGGGAGACAGCTTCCGCGGGTGGGGCGGGTGCGTGTTGATCGTCGATTTCACGCCATTTATAGGTAATCCTGACCCGGCGCTCGCCCTCGGTCTGATCGGTGTAGCGAACAACGTTCCTGCCCAGGGACAGGGCGGGCAGGCTGCCGGGATTTACCTGGAGGTCGACTACGATCTTGACCTGGTCGAGGCCGGACTGTCCGCCGTAGACCAGAGGATAGGCCGCCGGCTCGCTTTGGTGCTTTTTATCGGCGGAGATGGTGTAAGTGGCTTTGAAATCGTAGGTGGACCCGGGACCGTCCTTGCTCATCTTTTCATCCAGCACGGCCCGGCTGTCTCCCATGCCGTAGGCCCAGGAGTAGTAGTCCCACAGCGAGGTGCGAGCGCGAAAAACCGGGTCCAGGTCCGCCGAAAGCGAAACCCCGTCCAGTCTCGAGGTTCCGCCCTTGTAGTAGCGGCTATCGATGAATCCGCCCACCATAACATAGGGGCTGTTCATCGGGATTACCAGCCTGGAGGGCTGGTCGTGCACCGGATCCTGTAGCCTGTCCACGTGGACCGCCGGCGATTTGCCGTCCTCGACGCGGAACTTGACATTGCTGCGCCGGATGAGGCCGTCGTAGGTGAGCGCGTCGAAATCGGGCTCGAAAATCAGCCGGCCGTTGGCATACCGGACAGGCTCATGGGAGCGCTGCTGGTCGTAGTGCTTTCTCAGCACCGGTTTCCACCAGCGGATCAGCTTCTCCCGCGGGCGCAGGGTAAGGGCCATGGTCTGTTCCTGGTAGAGCCATTCATCGTAACCGGTCTCCACATAGTTGTCGTCCATTGTGGCGTAAAGGTCGGCCAGTCCCTTGCCCGCCGGGTCGGCATCCGGCTTGTAAATCATTTTCCGGTTGTCGTCCGGATCCAGGTACCAGCGGTAGGGTTTGTAGGTGCGGGCGACCCACTCGGGATGTTCGCCCAATTCCTCTATCGAGGCGATGGTGAGGTTATCGTCTTTCAGGTACCAGATCCCGATATCCGGGTCCATGTGGTGCCAGACGCCGTCCCACTTTGCCTCACTGACCGTATGGTGCCAGATTTCGTACACCCGGGCCTCGAGACCGACCGCGCGGCAGAGGGCCACGAACTGGCAGGCCGCCTGGGAGCAGATGTGATAGCCGTAGATGTTGAAATGCCTTACCGGGTTCAGGCTGCTGCGATCCTTGGGATAACTCCACCAGTAGGATTGTTTCTCCACGAAATCGAAAACAGCCATGGCCTTTTCTTTTTCCGTGGTGCAGCCGGCTATGATTTCCCCTGCCAGGTCGCTCAGGGTGTACCAGTTGTATCTGCCGTTAACCGTGATCCGGGGGTTTTTAACCGGGGTATCGCCCGCATTTTCAATGGTGATCTCGATATTTTCCGGGTCGATGGTTCCGGCCACCTCGATCTCGAAAATTTTACTGTCGGTGGTGATAAGCTCGGTATGTTCCTTGATTTTCACCTCGTCCACCCGGCCCGGGGCCGGTAAGGAAAAGACCAGAGCGGCTCCGATGATTAGACTCACAGATGAAAGTTTCATGGCGCGAACCTCCTTTTGGATTTTTGCTTTCAAAAGTCAAGCGGGCAGTTAATAAAATTCTCAGACTGAGAAGAATTTCAGGGGATCATTTTCGCAGGGACAAAGCCACATCCCCTCTAGCGACACATCTCGCGCTACCTGCGTGCGCGAGTGTGTCGTGCTGCGCACGAATCTACGCCATGCCATGCATGGCTCCGGTTCGCTGACGATCTCTGCTCCACACCTCTCGTTCGCGTTCGCTGACGAGCACTGCCCTCTTTGTCCCTGAAGATTCGGCAGTATTATCTGGTTATTTTCAGCTCATCGATCCAGATCCGCTGTTCGTGCGGCACTCCGGGACCGAAATAGGGCAGCATCAGGAACTGGTTGATCTTCATCTCCGGGTGACGGCCGGTGCGAAAGAGCACGCCGCGATAGTCCATAATCAACTCGCCGTCGTACCAGTACTGCAGCACACCGTCGCAAACTCCCTTGCCGTCCACCACACTGTTCAGCTTGAAATGCGCCTTGATCCGGTGCCAGTCGCCCTTGTAGCGGGGGCCGGGCTCATCGCTGAAATAGACCTCTTCGGTCTCCCAGTGCTTGCCGTTCCAGTACACGTCGTCGTTCTTGTAATAACCTTCACCGTAACCGTCGCTGTCCCCGTTGCCGCCGGCCACGGCGCGGCTTTCAGTCACCCCGACCAGGTTTTCCCCGGCCCGGGCCTGGTCTATATTCTGGCCGTCCTGGATGGCCAGCCTCGGCCTGCCGCCCACTACTTCGACATAAAAGGTCAGGTGGGAAAATGCCGGGCCGTGGTACGAGCCGTTTTCAGTGGTCATAAAGTGCATCTCGTGCGGGTGCCAGTTCACTCCGGTCCAATCCCAGTTATCGCTGTGCTTGATATGAAAGCTCAGGGTGACACTTTCCACCGGGGGAATAAGCACTCTGGCGCCCCTGCCCTCCGGGTGGATATCTCCCGCCCTTTTCCAGTGCCAGATACAGGAATGCCCGCTGTCCAAGATATGCTCCCGGCCGGTGATTTTCATTCCGGGATTGTCGTACCAGCCCCTGGCAGTCCAATCCCTGTCTTCGAAACTTTCTTCAAAGAGCACAGTCAGAGTGTCCCGGTCGGTCTGCTCTGCCTGAAGCCGGGTTCCTGTTTCTGCACTCAGCAGAAAAGAAGCGGACACCGTTACAAGACAAATAAGAAAAAAGTTGCGGCAAGCGATTAAATACTGTTTCCTATGCAATCTGCCTCCATTTGCATAAAGGGTTAATTTTTGAGATTCAGGGCCTGGGTGACCGACCGGCACCTGCGGAATTTGTCCAAAGAGTTGTAGAGCTCATAGATTTCGCGGGTATAGCCGAACTCTTCGATCTCATCTGTCAGGAATACCAGCTCGCATCGTGGAGCCAGCATGGCCAGGGCCTGTGGAATGTCCGTGTAGCGCAGCACATTGAGAAAGAACGGGCCGCTGCGGTGGGTCTTGCCCGGGGAGTGAAGGATAACCCGGGTGACCCTGGGATCGAGGAGGGCGGCATAGGCGGCGATAATGCCCTGGGGGCCTTTGCCCACCACAGTAAGCTCACCGCCGTCGAACGAGGGATCGGCGGCCACTTGTTCTAAAGCGCAGAGCACATCGTAGAGTCGCATGTCGTCCAGCGTGCGGCCGAGTATCAAAGCCTCGCGCTCGAATCTCTTGAGGGTTACATCGTCCCAGATTTCGCTGCCGATACCGCGCGGAAAGACCATGTGTTTCGAGGTCGCCGGGTCCGGAAGGGGAAAGGCTTTCATGAAACTCCAGATGGAGTTCTGCCAGGTGTCTCCCGGCGAGGCTACATAGAGTACCGCGGATTTGATCTCGCCTTCTCCTCCCGGAACATGGGAGACCATGCCGATTTGGATGCCCGGTTCGGTTTCCATGATAAAAGAGTCGTGTTCACCCTCCATCCTTTTGACCGGCCGGACTTCGGCAGGCAGGTTGCGCAAGACCACCTGGCGCAGCTTATCCATTATCTCCACCCGTTTTTTCTCCCAGGCGGCCTTCGACCGGTAGCTTTCAAGCTTTGCCGTTGGTATCAGCAACTGTTGTATGCGGTCGTTGATATTCTCCGGATGCTCGGCGTGGATTCCACCCAGGGCGCCGAGTTTTTCCTCGGGAACTTCTTGTATCGGTTGTTCTCCGGCCTCGGTTTTTTTACCGAACAGCCAGAGGTTGCTGAAATCCACCGCCTTTTCCCGCTGAGCAGGATAATACCCGTGCCGCCCGGGAACTTCACACATGTCCGTCCGGTCGGCAATGCCGTACCAGCCGTAGATTTCTTTCGCTTTGGCCAGCACGGCGGTGTATCCCTCCGGCGGGTAATAGGCATCCCCGATGGAGTTGTGCATCAGCAGGGGGCGCGGGGCCACCAGGGCGGCCAGGGTGTACCAGTCGTGGCGGAAGGTATTGACAAAATAAGCGCAGTCGCAGTGCATATTCTGCAGGTTGCGCCTTATATGGGTCAGCACGTCCGAGGTGCCGGCGGCCGGCTGCACCACGCTCAGGCGCTCATCCGCCGCGCCGGCCATCCAGCTCAGGTGTCCCCCGCCGGAAACTCCGGTTATAGTCAGCTTCTCACCATCCACATCGGGTCGGGTCAGCAGGTAGTCCACCGCCCGCATGGCATTCCAGACCTCGATCCCTATCGGGGTGTAGCCGCGCGAGTACCAGTCGCGCAGGTCGTAGCCGGAAATTCCGTGATGGATCCCGTAAACTTCCGCGGCCTGTATCGGGTCGATAACCATGCAGATATAGCCGTTTCGAACCCAGAGGGCGGCATGCGGCTGGCGTGAAGTCTTGGTGCCGTATTCGCCCCTCCCGTGCCCGGGGCCCCAGATCACCGCAGGCAACGGGCCCTTTTTCCCACGCGGCTTGTAGAGGTTGGCGGTAACATAGAATCCCGGCAGGCTCTGGTAGTGCAAGACCTCAATAGTATAATCCTCCAGCTCGACGGTGCGAACCAAGGTCGCCTGCAACAAGGTTCGCTCCGGCAGGGGATCGAGGCCTATCATAAAAAGGAACTCCTTGCGTAATCTTTCCCTTTGGGCTTCGAGCTTTTCTTTCGAGCCGATCCGCTGCCAGGCGGCTTCTCCAAGGGTTGCAGCCTCTGCTTCCAGGTAACGGTGCATGCGCTGCGTGTCCATCGACACTGTCTCGACAGTGAAATCCGCACCCTCCGACCCGGATACGGGAAAGAGCGAAAGAAGCAATAGCAGGCTGAGATGTCCGGCTGAAAGGCTTCGCAGGAGAGTTATCATGTTCTTTTCCTTACGGTAAAGGGGGCTAAATGAGTGCTTTATAACTAGTTTTTCAGGTTCAAGGCCTGGGCCACGGTATAGCACCTGCGGAATTTATTTTCCGCGTCATACAACTTATAAATTTCGCGGGCATACTGGAAATATTCTATCTCGTGGGTCAGGAAAACCAGCTCGCAGCTCGGAGCCAGCATGGCCAGGGCCTGGGGAACATCCGTATAGCGCAGGACATTAAGAAATACCGGGCCGGTTTTGTGGGTAAGCGGGGGAGAGTAGAGAATCACTCTGGTAATCCGGGGGTCCAGCAGAGCGGCGTAGGCGCCCAAAAGCCCCTGGATTCCTTTGCCGACCACGGTCAGCTGGGTGTTGTCGAAAGAGGGGTGCGAGGCCAGGTAATCGACAGCGCAGAGCACGTCGTAGAGGCGCATGTCATCGAGCGTGCGGCCCAGCAGCATCGCGCTGCGTTCGTATCTCCCGGTGTCCATGGAGTTCCAGATACCGGTACCGATACCGCGCGGGTAGATCATGTGCCTGGAAGCCGCATAGCCCTTGAAAGGATAGGCTTTCATGAAGTTCCACAGGCCGGTAACTTCGGTTTCCCCCTCTGAGGCGATGTAGAGAACGGCAGCCTGCTTGGGACCGGCCGATTCCGGGATGTAGGAGATCATGCCTACCTGGATGCCCGGTTCCGTTTCCAGAACAAAACGGCCGTGCTCGCCCTGCATTTTTACGACCGGCTCGACCTTGCGGGGCATGTTGCGGAAGACTACGCCGCCAAGCCTTTCCAGTATCCCGGCCCGGGTTTTTTCCCATTCGGCCCTTGTTTCGTGTTGTTCCGGTTTCGCCGTGGGAATCAGCAGCTCCTGGATGCTGGCATTTATGTTGGGAGGATGCTCGCCATAGACTCCTCCCAGGGCGGCGAGCTGTTCATGCGGCACTTCCTCGAAAGTTTTTT
>CAZSTM010000168.1:0-8093 GCA_964609635.1 uncultured Gemmatimonadales bacterium | reverse complement strand
CCCTTACCTGGAGGCCGGCGGGCAAAGACAGAAAGAAGTGTTCAGAAGATTTTCACAAACCGTAGACTGGATCATCCGCAACCAGACTGCCGACGGCTGGTGGGACTACAATCCCGACAACTGGGGAGTGAAGCTTAACGGGTTTCCCATGCATCTGCTGATCTATCTGCGGCATGCGCAGGATACAGGTTTCAGGCGGCTTGAGTTTATCTCTCCGGGCGGCAGGCTGGTTTCCTTCGAGGCCCTTGTCCAAAGCGGCACCGCCAGGGCCTTCGAGTACCTGAAAATTCACGGCCCCCGGAAGGATGTCTTCACCCAGCAGGCGGCTTTCGCGATGATGTCCTACGCCGAGAAGCTCTGCCCGGCCGAGCTCTACCACAAAAAGAGCACCGATTTCCCTTACAGGCGCTATTCCGAACAGGAGATTAAACGGCTCCTGGAAAAGTATAAGTCGAAGGGAGAAGAATAAATTCGAGATTTAACAGCTGATACTGAATAACTTATGTTTAGCGGGTTATCCGGCAAACCGGCAACCGATGAGGTTGTTTCTCTTCTTTAATTAGAAACCAACCGATAATTCCAACTACCAGGCTTCCGAAAAAGCTGAAGATAAAGGCCACCGGCAGCTTTAGTGCCTCAATGCCGGTAGGCAGTGGCTGGCCGAGAAAATCCAGGCCTTGACGGATTTGTTCCGCCAGGGCAGAAAAATAACCGCCGGCTAGCTGCCATTGCGACAGGTAGGGACTTAAGGCAAGAGATGACATTTCGCCTTTCATTACTATCCACGTCAGGATAAGACCGCAAAAAACAACGGAAAAGCACAGGCCGAAGGAGATCTTAAAAGCTCGTCTCCTGAAGGAGATTTCCTCCAGGGATTCTTCTTCCAGCTGTTCGGTTGCAGCCACAATACGCTCGGTAAGCCCCACGGGCGGCTTGACCCGTTCGACACAATCCAGGGTATCCATTACCAGCTCGTGCATGCTGGCAAACTTGTCGCATTCAGGGTCTGCGCCTCGTTGAGCGTCCAGTTCCCGGGTTAATGTTTTGTTGAGCAAGCCCTCCACATAGGCTCCCGCATGTTTTTCAAATTCGTTCCTGTCCATGGTTCGATCCCCTATAAAGAGTTGATCCCTGCTTTAGCGAAGCTTGAAATCAACGCCTTGGTTAACTGTTGCCGGCCGCGGAGAACAAAGGATGCCACCGTGGCGCGGGGAAGTTTCATAGCTTTAGCTATTTCAGCGTAGGATAAGCCTTCAAAATGATGTAAGTTTATCGCCTGCGCCCACCTTTCGGGCAGGCGACGGACCTGTTCTTCCAGGATTTTCGCCAACTGCTTGCGCCGGTACTGCTTATCGGGAGCATCCATCAAGTCGGCGACCAGTTCCGCCAACGGCCTGCCTTCTCCTGCCAACGGCTCGTCCAGGCTGACTGTGTTCAGTTTCTTAAGTTGCAGCCGGTTTATGCACACGTTGGTGGTGATGCGGTAAATCCAGGTCGACAGCTTGCTTTCGCCCCGGAAATCCTTAAGCCCCCGGTACACGCGCAAAAAGACATCCTGGGTAGCCTCCTCGGCTTCCTCGTGGTTACCCAGCATGTGGTATGCCTGGTTGTATACCGCTTCCTGGTGTTCATCCAGCAACCGACGGAACCGGGCTTGCATGTCACGCTCGCCATTGGTAGTGAACACATTCCGTGCTTCCATAATCATAATAGTCTTAATTGAATATTTGTAAGGTTTTTATTCTTCCTCCAATACTTTGACCATACCAATCTGAAAAAGTATGCAAAAAAATGAAGGTGCGGTTTTTCTGTCCCTGTTCAAAAGGAAGGATAAACGTTGAAGAGGTGGGGCATATCAAGATGCCGGAATTACAAAGATGCCTGCAGCAATTATTGGCGTGAAAAAAAAGTTGCATACAGATTTGCAAATTTCCGGTCTAAACAACTGGCTCAAAAATTTCTCCACAACAAAAACTTTTTTCAGGAGGAGTAAAATGGAGATCATCCAAGTACTCACTGGAGCCGTTGGAGTCCTGGCCATACCGGCTATCCTGGTTTTTATTTTCTACATCAAGTCCCGTAACCGCCACCGGGAGCGCATGGAGATGATCCGTCGCGGGATGGTCGAAAGCGGCTACGATGACTTGAGTGTGGCCAAGCCTCCCTTGCCGGGGGGCGCTGCCCTGGTTTCCGGCCTGCTAATCACAGCATTAGGTATTGCCGGCTTGATCGCTGCTCTGATTCTCAGCTTTACTGAGCAGGCAGAGGCAACCCCGTATCTGCTGATGTGGGTCTTTCCCGTAATCTTCAGTGGTGGAGCTTTGCTGCTTTATTATCGCATGCTGGCCCCTCTGCGTGACAAAGCCCAAAAAGCCTACGATCTGCAGCTGAAAGCCCTGGAGCAAAAGGTGAAACTCCAGGATGAAAGACAGGAGGAGGTAACCGAGGAATCCGAGCTGGAGGTATAGTATAGCTGAAACACCTCCGCTTACTCCCTGCAGCCGGAAGGACGACTGAATCGGCATCCCAGGTCATACGGCAGACAGAGTTAACATCAGGGCGCTGTATTTGTAAGAACTTTAATTCGATTGTAACTGTAAGGAGTAAAAAATGAGAAAGATCATTTTCTTAATTCCGCTGCTAATCATGCAGAATGTTTTCGCCCAGGGTCCTTTGCCCTCAGACTGGGGACTGAAGGAATTCCATATCAAAGATGCACGACTTGGCAATATCGACTTCTATGTGACTGAAAAGAGTATAGATCAGGAAAAACCGCTGATTTTTGTCGCACAAGGGTCCGGGGGACTGCCGACCATGATACTTGTGCAATATGGAGAAAAATCCATAAAGCTGGGCACTGTGCCACCGGACATAATAATGAGATTTTCGGACCGGTTCCATGTCGCTTATATAGGAAAAGCGGGAACTCCGTTTTGCGATACTGTCAAGGTTGAACAATTCGACGCCATGGATATCCTTGAAAATTATCAACCGTCCGAGGAGTACATCCGCAAATGCGGCATGGAATGGCAGGTGCAGGCAAGCTCCATAGTGATTGACACCCTGTGCAGCATGCTGCCCATATCCGGGGATAAAGTCATTGCTCTGGGCGTTTCCGAGGGTGGCCGAGTGGTGCCCAGACTGGCAGTTGAGAACGAAAAGATAACGCACGTCGTATGTATGGTCAGCGGCGGTCTCAATCAATTTTACTCCAGTATCATTAACAAGAGGATCGATGCAGCCACAGGAAAGTTTTCTCACCGGGAAGCTCAGGTAATCATCGACAGCCTGTTCTGCGAATACCAGAAAATTTACAGCGATCCACACAGCACGGACAAATCCTGGTACGGGCATTCCTATAAACGCTGGGCCAGTTTCTGCACCGACATCCCTCTGGAGCACCTGGTTAAACTGGATATTCCCATTTATTTCCTGAGCGGTTCCGCTGACCGCAACGCCCCTGTCCTGCAGGCTGATTATATTAAGCTCGAATTCCTGAGATTGGGAAAAACCAATTTGACCTATCGTGTATTGCCCGGCTGCGAACATTCGCTTTATGAGGTAGTCGTAGAGGATGGTAAGGAAAAAGGTATTTCACATAGAGACGAAGCATTCAGCATGGTTGTCGATTGGATTGTGTCTAATTGACTGTAGTCAGGACAAATGGCCCGCTCCCCATCATTCGATATTGACTATCTCGGGGGGGCGGGTTATATGTTTGTTGGGAATCAACAGCGATATTTTTCAGACAGGTGGCAGCATGAAAAAACAGTTAGGCAACATCCTGTTGGCCTTGGCCCTGGTCTTTCCGGTAATCTTTGTCATATTCGTGATCAATCAGACGGCGAGTATTGTGATACTTGCCAAGGAGTATAACCCGTTCTTCGGAAGCATCCTTTTATACGGACTGCTGTTACTGTATGCAGCGATTGTTGCATTCGGGATAATAACATTCCTCAAAATGCCCTCGGCTCTTCGCCCTCCCGGGGATGAGAATTCCCCCGAATTTGAAAAATACCTTGAAAAATTGAAGAGAAACCTGGCACGAAACAATTATGTTGCCGGTTCAGGCGTTCCCCTGGAAACGAGGTCGGATTTAGAAAAAGTCGTTGCCCTGTTAAACGTAAAAGCAGACGAATTGATTAAATCGACTGCGTCAACCGTTTTCGTCTCCACAGCCATTTCTCAAAACGGTCGTCTGGATGTCATTATGGTTCTGCTGGCCCAGGTGCGATTGATCCGGGAATTAGCCCATATCTACAATCAGCATCCCTCGATCCGCGAAATTATCGACCTTTACCTCAAGGTCGCCGCCACCGCGTTCAGTGTCGGCTCTGTCGAAGAGCTCGATCTCGAAGAGCAGATCGAGCCGATCATAACTCCTCTCATCAGCGGTTCGGTCATCGGAGGAGTTCCCGGGACCGGCGGTCTGGCTACCTACATGACTACATCCATCGTTGAGGGGGCGGCCAACGCCTTATTGACTTTGAGAGTCGGCATAATCACACGAGGATATTTCGGTATTAAAAGCGGCTCCGATACCCGGCAGCTGAGACGGCTTGCGAGTCGGGAAGCCGGAAATATGCTGGCACCCATAGTTGCAGAATCCGCAAGCTACGTCACCGGAGTCATAATCAAAGCATCGAAAAAAAGAGCCGGTGCAGTGGGTAGCACCCTGAAAGACAAGGCTATAAAATCAACTAAAAAGATCACGGATGTTTCCAGGAAGTCGGCACAAGCGGTCTTTGATTCCCTCAAAAAACCCAAAAAGTAATTTTTATCAGACCCCGGTTACCTCCAACTTGTCCCCGGAAGCAGTAAACCTCACCATAAGTTTATAGAGGCTGAACACCTCCTTTCGCAGCCAAAACAAGAAAAGGTCCAGCCTTGAACGGCTAAACCCTTTCCAGTTAAGTGCGGTCCATACGATACTATTCTAAACTTCTCCGCTATCCTCCCCGCAATTGTCTTTGGTGAGACTCTCGATCCCCTCGAAACTGTAGCTCAAACTTCGGGGAATAGGGCTTCAACCAGCTTCTTATCTTAAAAACCCGCTATAAATTATCTACAGCGGCAATCCGGCACCAAGACCAAAATAGTGGAAATTCTCTTTGTATAAACCTTTGAAAATCTCAATAGCTTCTTCACCGGTGCAATGTGTGGGAGCGACCTGCTCTACTTCCAACTCATCTTTCATTATTTTCGCTATATCGGAAATATAATCGGGGGAATAAGGGCCGAGATGAAAACCTCCAATAACAAGTGAGACATTTTTCCCAAGATGTTTTTTTGTTTCCTTAGCAATTACTTCGATTTTAGAATGGGAGCATCCGGAGATAAGGGTCACCCGCCCATCCTGGTCCTCCAGTGCCAGGGAAAGTTCCGGTAATTCCCCTAGCAGGGGTTCATCCTCATGTGGTGGATACTTATGCCAGAAATTGCCTATCGAAGGCGAAGAAGTAGCGATAAGAACCACACCCGGCGCAATTTCTGCATGTTCGGCCACCAGCTCTGTATCCGGATGGCGATACAGATAGCCGCGTGTATAACCTGTTCTCGTATCTTTGTTACCAAGGTGCGAATCGTTCGGTAAAAACAATTTGAAATCCGGATTGACCTTCAGAAGATAGTCGAAACCGCCAACGTGATCGCCATGATTATGAGAAAGGACGGCAATGTCAACTGTCGCCAGATCGGCGCCCAGCACGCCGACATTATGTTCCAGGACATCCGGGTACGTGCCTGCATCAAAAAGTATGGTCTTTCCATGGTAGTGAATAAAAGCGGAAAATCCCCAATCAGAAACAGCCTCACCGGCATCTTCAGCTATATTGTCATAGAGATTCAGAATCCGGTTTTTGCCTGCAATTTTACCGTCTAAATCTTCAGGCTTCCCACAAGCTAATGTTGCTAATCCGGCTGCCGTAGCTAAAAATTCTCTTCTGCTAGGTGCTTTCATTTTGCCCCCCATTTCTTTTAAGGCTGATTACCATTAATGGCTCCCGGCCTTTTCGGTAAGCTTTTTTCCGATACAGGACCGTCTATCAGCCACGAAGAGAACCTATTTTTCCGGCAGGGTGCAGGTTCCGGCTCAAGCGCCGGGCGAAGGAGATGAAAACCGGCCCTCATCAGGCCCAGGGACGCTGCCTTTGGATGCCCCCGGCGAGCATTTCCTGGACAAAAGCCGCATCGTCCCTGACCTGCCAGTCGAACATTCCCACAGCGATGAAATCGGCTCCCCGTTCGAAAGCGTACTTGAATCCCTCCGGCGGCTTGTCCCTGCCTGCTCCCAGCACCTTGAAACCTATCCAGGGCTGCTTGACAGTTTTCATGAAGGCCTCGATCTGCCCGGGGTCCGAGGACAGGTAGTCCACCTTGTTCACCGTGTACATGTAAAAATCAGGATCTAGTCCTGCTTCCTCGCTGGCCTTGATAGTCTCCAGGCGGTGTCCGCCCACCCCGGCGAATATCCCGGTTTTTTTCATGCCTTCGACTATCTCGCCGACCTCGTCTATTTTCCCCTCTTTGACTTTGCCGTCACACTTGCCGCCGTGATAATAAATTGCGTAAACGCCGTTGTCCCGGGCCATTTTAGCGTTTTCCACCGGGTCACCCTGCTCCGGAGCAGACTGGGCGATCCAGTGCAGCCTGCCGCCTCTTTTTTGATAGGCCGTGTAGTTTCTTACGATATGCGGATCGGCCCTCATCAGGGTAGCGTTGATTCCGTTTTGCTCGGCCAGGGCCCAGGTCTCCATTATTTTCTCATCCGTGAAATAACGTGTCATCAGTGCGGACTGATAAAGCAGGTCGCCTGCATGGGCGGAACCGGAAATCAGGTTGCCCCCGATGATCAGCCGCGAGATCTCCAAACCGCAGAAATTTCCTTTCTGCAGTCCCTTGACCGGTTCTTTCTCCTTCCCGTACTCGGACCGGTCCACCAGTTGTGCGAAAAGGGCCTGGTGCTCGAAACTCAACCCGGCCAGCATCCCGGTGGCGGCACCCAGAGATCTAGCCATGAACTTACGGCGGTTACAAGATTTGCTCATTATCGATCCTCCCTGTTTATTTCTGTTCATCCCCTCCAGGGGCGCTCTCTATCCATCTTTTTGGAGAGGATGTTTTTGGCAAGAATCACATCTTCCCTCGCCTGAAAATCGAATATCCCCGCCACGATAAAATCCGCTCCGTTCTCATAAGCGTACCGGAAACCCTCCCGTGGATGGATCGCCCCTGCCGCAAGAACCTTGAAAGCGATCCAGGGTTTGTCCACCGTTTTCATAAACTCGATGGTTTCTTGCGGAGTGTTGGCAAAGACGTTAAGAAAACCGTCGGTCTTCTCCTGGTTCTTGGCGGACCAGTAATTCATGCTGTTGAGAGTTTTCATGTAGAAGTCGGGATTCAGTTTCTCTTTTTCGACCGCTTTAGGAACATCCAGCGAATGGGCCCCGACACCGGCGATCAATCCGTTTTTCTTAATAAATGCAATTACTTCCCCTATCGAGTCGAGCCGGCCCTGGGCCACAAAATCGTCCCCGATTCCTCCCTGCATAAAGGCCCCGATAGCTCCGTTGTCTATGGCCAGCTGGATATTCCCGAAAAGATCGCCCACCTTGGGATAAGTTTGGGCCAGCCACTGTATCTTACCGCCTCTTTCCTTGCGGTATCTGTTCAACAGGCCGACAATCTGATCGTCGCACCGCAGCAGGGCCGTGTTTATGCCGTTCTCCTCGCAAAGCTGCAGGGTCTCGAGGACTTTATCATCGGTGAAATAGGACTTGAGCAGCGGGGAGACATATATCAGGTCCCTGGAATGGGCGAATCCGCTGATAAGGTTTCCTCCGCACATGAGCCTGCTCAAGGTGACATGGCCGATCCTGCCGGTCTGGAGACCGGTGACAGGAGGCTCCTTGACCTGGGTTTGAGGCTTCTCCGTCAGGGCTTTTTCCTCGCAGCTCAGGAAAAGCGATGCTCCGGTAGCTCCCACTGCGGAATCCCGGATGAATTTTCGGCGGTTCAATTTTTTCGACATGACCTGCCTCCTTTTAACCTGGATTATTCACAAAAATGTTCCTATACGATTCAGCGATAGTGCA
>CAZSTM010000167.1:0-8096 GCA_964609635.1 uncultured Gemmatimonadales bacterium | reverse complement strand
TTGCCCTTAAGGTCGGTGAAAAACACCCCGGCATCGCTGGCAGCATAGAAAACACGCGGGCCCAAGCCTTGGTTCTCCATGAAATCCACAATGGCCACCCCATCCGCGTGATCCTCGACCAGGGTATCCAGGCTCCAGAGCATGCTGCCGTTGTCATCGAACAGCGAGTAGCCGATTGCCAGCTCATCGCGCCCGTCCCTGTCGACATCGTAAGCGAAGGGGTAATGGCCGGTTCTGCAGGCGCCCTCCCAGAGCAGGCGTAGGCGACTATCCAGGGCCCAGAGGTGCCAGTAGCGGTCCTTGATAATAATGTCGCCGGCATGTCCCGTGCCCCGCAGGTCGCAGAAATAGAGGCAGTCTCCCAGGATACGGGGGAAACTGTCCGCGGGTGCTTTGCTCGCAGGCGTGGGGGCCTTGTACCTGGTTTTTCCGGTGGCCCCGTCCGCGACCACCAGTACCATGTTCATGCAGTAGATCACCTCGTTGCGGCCGTCCCCGTCCAGATCGTGTATCTGGAAAGCCACATCGTTGGTGAGGTGGTTTTTCTCCGGGTCGGGCTCGCCGATCCGCCAGAGGGTCTTGCCGTCAAAGGTCATGGCGGTCAGGCAGCTCACCTCGCTGTAGGAATCGTGCGGCCAGGCGTGGTGATGCACCTGGCCGATCAGCACATCGCATTCGCCGTCCCCGTCCAGGTCGCCGAAACGCAGGTTCCGCCCTACCCCGAATCCCTCGGTGCCGATTTTCTTCCACAACACGGGTTCGGGGTTCGCCGCGCGAAGCCGGGCCAGCTCTCTGCCGCCGACGGCTTTGATCTCTTCGATGCGCGTAACTTCCGAAGTGTCTGCGGTCACCTTGACATAGCTGTAGCGCGTGGGCACATCCGAGGTGAGCCCCACCTTTCCGCGCGGGAAAACGGAGTCTTCCGCCTCGATCAGCACTTCACCATCTATGGCTGCGCTGATACGGTTGCCGGAGACAGTCACTACGGCCGTGTAATAATTCCCCGGGGTCCAGTTGAAATCCTTGCGGCCCAGGGTCTTTTCATAGGGTTTATGAAAATCGGTGGCGTGCCTGACCAGCCTGAGCACCGCCCGGGGGCCGTCCAGGCCGAAAAAGTAATAGCAGCGGTCGTTGCGGTAGCGAAATACCACTCCGGCCCGTCCGGTGGCGGTCTCCGGAGCGAAACGGACCTCCAGGGTGTAATCCGTCCAGAGAGTGTCACCGGTTATCACCATGGGGTGGGTGTGTTTCATCTGCTTATTTTCGAAGGTCTGGGCCATAACCTGGGTGCCGTTTTCGGCCTTTACCTGCCAGGCTCGCTGGGCGGCTGGTTCCCAGGAAAAACAGCTCACCGCCCAGTTGCCCTTGGGCGCTGCTTCCGGCAGGTAGTGGTACTCGGTATGCGGTCCCACCGGCGCCGAGAACATGCCGGGCTCAAGAGCGCTGAAATCATCCTCGAGAAGCACCGCCCGTTCCCGCGCGCCTTCACCGGCGCACGCCAGAAAAATGCCCGTAAAGAATCCCACAACAAGCAGAGGGTAAGAAAATTTAGCCGGATTATTCATCAGGTCTCCGTATAATCTATCAAACACACGGCATGCCGGATTTCTACGACATGCCTGTTATCCTCCCATCAACGATCAAAACCGGTTTCAGCTTGTTATGCACGTTCCAGGACCCGGCTGATCAGGCGGGTGAGCTTGGGTTCGGCCTGGCCGGCCACCTTGATGATCTCATTGATATCGGCCGGTTCCAGGGCATCCGGCAGGCAGAGGTCGGTAATTATCGAGACTCCCAGGATGCGCATCCCGGAATGCACTGCCACGATGACCTCGGGCACGGTGCTCATTCCCACCACATCCGCGCCGACAGCGCGCAGGAAGCGGTACTCGGCCCGGGTTTCCAGATTGGGTCCGGCCACGGCGGCATAGACTCCTTTGCGCAGGACTATACCCTCGGCCAGGGCGATTTCCTCGGCCAGAGTAATCAGCTCGCGTGCGTAGGGTTCGGACATGTCAGGGAAACGAGGGCCCAGGCTCTCATGGTTCGGGCCGATCAGGGGGTTGTCTCCGAGCAGGTTGATATGGTCCTCGATGACCATCAAGTCGCCCTTGTTCCACATCGGGTTCATGCCTCCGCAGGCATTGGAGACCACCAGTGTATTTGCACCCAGGGCTTTCATCACCCGCACCGGAAAGGTAATCTCCTGCATCGAGTAACCCTCGTAGTAATGGAAACGGCCCTGCATGGCCGCCACATTCCTGCCCGAGAGCCGGCCCAGGAGCAGACGGCCCGAGTGAGTCTCGACCGTGGAGGAGACAAAATGCGGGATATCCGGATACGGAATCTCGCAGCGGACTTCGATCTCGGAGACCAGTCCACCCAGGCCGGTGCCCAGGATAATTCCGACCTCCGGCTCCAGATCGCAGCGCTGCCTGATAAGCTCACTCGCCTTTTCTACCATCTTTACCATATCATGCATTTCTTCTGTTCCTTATCTGTCTATCTAATTAATTATTAGACAATTACAGAGTATGAAATAACAATTTACCTTAAGTCCTCAGGTAAAAACTACTTGTCAGGCGATGGGGAATCTTCTTGCTCCTCAGGCTCTTGTCCGTATGGTTCCTCCTCCCATAAAAGCTGCGGGTCGTCCCGCTCTTCAATATCCTCCTCAGAGGTCTGGTCCGGCTCTTCGGAATCCGTTTCCTCTTCTTGCGCGGCCTGTGCACCCCCACTCTTTCCGCCCTTATCTTTCTTCTTGTCTTCGGGGGAAGTTCCCTTCAACATCTCACCCAGCTCTTCGGAAACTTCCTCCGGCTGCATGGCTTCTTCTTCCGGTTTATCTTCCGGCTGCTCTTCCTCCACTTCGACATCGCCGGCCGGTACCTGCTCCTCCTCTTCCGCAGCCGCGTTTTCGATTTGCTCCCGGGGTATCCGGCCGAGAGCGCCTTCAGTCTCCTCCTCCGTGAGGGCTTCTATCTTCTCGCCGGTGTCCAGTTCTTCGGCACCTGAGGTGATAATATCACGCATTTTCTCATCTTCTTCCTTTTCCTCCTGGAGCATCTTCCACTGGCTGGCCACCAGAGAACGAAGTCGCAGCAAGTAAGCCTGCTTCTGATGCTGCAGCTCCTCGACCTCCAGCTTTAATTCCATTACCCGGGCCCGGGCTTGTTCCATCATCTTCTCAACCTCGACCTCGGCCCTGGCGGTGATAAGCTCCGCCTCGCGCCGGGCGGTCTGTCTGGCTGAATCGCCGGTCTTCTGGGCCAGGATCATGGTTTCATTAAGGGTGTTCTCCATATCCTGGTAGCTTTTGACTTTCTCCTGGAGTGCCGATCCCTTTTCTTTCAGCTCCTTGTTTTCCCGGATCAATTCTTCCAGGGCATCCGCCGCAGAGGACAGAATAGCCTGAACCTCATCGGGACTAAAGCCCTTGAAAGTGCGTTTGAAATCCGGTTTCCTCAATTCGAGCGGAGTGATTTTCACAATTTCCTCCCCTGGTGTCATTTTTTCGAAGGTGAAAAGTTTTGAGAAAATCCAGTGATTTTTTATCCGCAGATTACACAGATTAGACAGATTAATATTATAACTAACGAAAAAATAATAAGTTGTAGGGGCACAGCGCGCCGTGCCCGCTAAATAATATGCCAGATATTTTCATCCTTGGTTGTGGCCGGCACTGCGGCCAACCATTAACCGGCCACCAGCAACCAGCAAATATAAAAAGTCCTTGACACTTGGTGCCCTGGTGTCTGGGTGGTAAAAATCTCCCACTCGTTTACGGTGGCACTATTCAATAAGCGCACGGGCCGAAGATGGCCGTTCCCACCCGGACCATATTGGCTCCCTCGGCAATGGCAACCTCAAAATCCGCGCTCATGCCCATGGAGAGCACTTCCATCCGGCAATTACCCACCGGCCGTTCGGCATAGCGCTCGTAGAGCTTCCGCAAAAGAACGAAACTTTTTCTGATTTCGTCCATGTCCCCGGTCAGCGGGCCGATAGTCATCAGGCCCACCGGTTCCAGCCGCTCCAGCCCGGAGATCGCCTCCAGTAGTTCATCGCAACTTTCAGGCTCCACCCCGAATTTGGTGGACTCGCCGGAGGTGTTGACCTGCAGCAGAACTTTCGCCCGCAGGCCGGCTTGTTCGGCATGCCGGTTCAGGGCGCGCGCCAGGCGCTCGGAATCCAGCGACTGGATCATATCGAAAAGGTCCAGCACCTGGCGGGCTTTATTGCGCTGGAGGTGGCCGACAAAGTGCCGGGTTACCGGGGTGGTAAGCCCGGGGAATTTTTCCGCCGCCTCCTGAAAACGGTTCTCGCCGATATCGGTCAGCCCCGCGCGCACGGCTTCCTCGATCTGTTCCACAGTACGGTTCTTGGTAACTCCCACCAGGGTGACACTTTCGGCGGGTGAACCGGCTCGAAGTTCCGCGGCGCGGATGCGTTCGAGCACCCGCGCCAGATTGTCGGCGATAGTTGAATTCAAAAAGCAATCACCCTTTTATGCATGGAGTTATAACTTATTGCACATCAAATATCTTGTTGTCGGCGTGTTGAAATTTTTTACTATTTCTTTTCGAGCAAGATAAAACAGTGCCTGGATGATAGTGAAACTATTTTTAAAAATCTCCACTTACGTAAAGGCAGCCGGACGATAACGCTTAAGATTCCCGGGGTAAAAGGCCTGATAAGCTATTTTTAAAACGCTTCTATGCTTAATACTAAAAAGCCCGCCTTGAAAAAGCAAGAAAGCCGTTTGCCCGTAGGTCGGCCGGACTTATCAAAATTAATGCAATTCCGGCTCGATTCTATCCAGCAGAAATTCCAGAAAATCTTTTCCGTAGCGGGCCAGGTAGTAGGTGGAAGCCAGTTGACGCTCCTGAGGCAAACCTTCCGGCCATAGGTGCGCGGCGGCCTTGTTCAGTTGAAGATGCAGGGTTTCATCCTTTCTCCTGGCCGCCGCGCTTATCTTACCCACCAACCGATCCAGATTGCCGGCTATGGAGGACTCTGTCCTGGAAAGCGGACCGGAGAGGGTCGGATCGAGCCGGTCGGACAGTTCTCCGATCAGGGTGAAACTATTTTTAAGCTGCGAGCGCACTTTCTCCAGCTCCTCCAGTAGCTGCGCCTGGGGTCCGTGAGCGGTCGCCAGACGGTCGGCCGGTCGATCTGCGCCCCCTTTGAGATCTTCCGCTTCGAGGCCGTACTTGTCCAGGATTCCGGCGATCCTGTTTTCGAGAATAATACCTCCCAGGCGGGGATAAATGATCGGCATTTCGAGATTACGCAGCCTGTACAACTCGCCCATCTGGGCATAGTAGGCGATCTCCCCCGGGCCGGCAACATAACACAGGGTTCCCAGCAGGTCGGCCTCGACCAGGGGGCGCATCAACACCCCGGGACTGAAAAAAGCCGGCCGGTTCTCCAGCAGCTCGGTTATCCGGGCGGATGATAACCGGCGGCCTGAGCGTTTCAGTCTGAAAACCCCCTCGGTATCCGTAAGCTGCAGTTTTTCCCGTACCCCGTCCCGGATCACGAACAGGCCGGTATCCGCGGCCAGCGGGGTTATCTGGAGCCGGTAACCTGCGCCGGTCAGGCGGTCGCTGGCGCTTTTCACCGCCCGGATACTGGAGAGGGCATCGAAAATCTCGGCCTCGAATAAATCCCTGCATTCCGTGCGAAGAGCCGGGTTACAGGCATCGACCACAAAAAGCCCGTAATCACCGAGCAGTCCTGTCAGGTATTGGGAGAAGGCTTGCCCCAGGGTTTTTCCCGGAGCGTAGCCGCCCGCCAGCAAATCCAGCAGCCAGCCTCGGTACTCGCTGTTCGGCAGGATGCGCCCCAGGGTGTCTAAAAGCTTCTCGGTTTCGGCGCCGATCTCCACCAGACAGACCGGGGTGACATTATCATCCGGAGAGGGAAAGGTTATGGTCTCCAGCTCGCCGGTCAGGTTGGGCAGCTTGATCGAGGCTACTTCCGCCAGATCGTGATCCTCGCTCGCATTCCAGAAAACCGGCAGCACGGGAGCTTTAAGCACTTTCCGGGCATATCCGGCTATTTTTATTAAAGTCAGAGCTTTATATAAAATATAAAGCGGCCCGCCAAAAATAACCGGCTGCTGACCGGTGGCGACAATGAACCCTCGTTCGGCCTCAAAGCGTTGGAGCTGCTCCTCGGCTTTTTTCACCCCGGCGAAGGTTTCCTGGGCCCTGAGCAGACGTGCAGCGCGAGAGCGGTCAAAACTCCGGTCGATTCTTTCAGCGGCCGCTTTCAGCCGGCCTTGATCGGTGTAATGGCCTTCGAAAAAGGTGCGCAGCTCCCCTTTGGCCGCCAGGTAGTCGGCCGCCAGCGGGATGGCGGTCTTGAAAGAGACCATCTGTAAACCGTGATCAGCCATTTTTGGATCCGGTTAAGATAAGCCTCGGTGATTCAGGGGACCAGGCAGAGCAGTCGTAATTGCCGAGCACCTCATCGACCTGCAGGCCGGCAGGCTCGAGCATGGCTTCCATCTCAGAGCGGTCAAACAGACGGACCGATTCCTGGTAGCGATCCTCGCCCTTCGGGCCCTGTACCAAGATGGTTTTCTCGACCCGCAGTCCATCCGGGCTGATACAACGGATCTGTTTGACTTTCAAGCCGTTCGCCTCGAAATCGTCCTCGCCGATCAGGGATTTCAGCACCTGTTCCCGGTTCAGGTAGTCGATCAGGAAGCGCCCTCGCCGGCGCAGCGTCCGGCCGGAGGCTTCCAGTACGGCCCGGTTGTCCTCATCGCTTTCGAAATAGCCGAAACTGGTAAACATGTTGATCATCAGGTCGAAAGCGTTAACAAACGGTATCCGTCGCATGTCGGCCCGGACCAGGCTCAGGCTGCCGGGACTTTTTTTGCTGCCGGCCGCCGCGGATTCCCTCCTCTGAAAAGCAGTCAACAGCAGAGCTTCCGAAAGGTCCAGGCCTACCACGTTGTGCCCCTCGGCGGCCAGCAGCAGACTGTATCTTCCCTGGCCGCAGCACAGGTCGAGTATATCCAGGCCGCCGTTTTTTTTATCAGCCGCCAGAGGCCGCATAACGTGCCTGATAACCGCCGCCGCCATCCCGGCCTCGTTTTCATCGCGGTGGCTGTAAATGTCCAGGTATATAGAGCCGAAAACTTTCTTGTACCAACCCATATCTGTTTTCCGATTTAAAGGAACAAAGTGTCAAAGAAGCAAATTAACCCAGACTGTTTATTAAACAGCTTGCCGGCCCAAATAACCCGGCGTTAAAGCCGAGTTGAGCTGATCGGCCAGGGCACGAGACCCGGGAAATCGGGCCAGAGCTTTTCCCCGAGCCGATGAAGGTGGCTCGGGCAGCGGCAGTCCGAGGAGCCGAAACCTCGGGCCGCGATCCGGGAGCTTTCGAGCTCGGCTACCGCCCGGTTCAGGGCGCATTCCAGATGACGGTCGGTGGGCACCACGGCAAAACTTTTTTCTTCGCACCAGGCGGACAGATAATCCACATGCCAGTGGAACTTGCCCTGGGCGGGTCCTTCCAGGTGACGTCCGAGCCGCTGAGAAAACCCTCCCAGAGCACTGCCGGTGTAAATATACACTCCGGGCTGAAAAGTGAAAATCCCCAGCCGGCCCACCTGCAGCTTTCTTGGTCGCGGCAGAACGAACCGGAAAAAGTAAGCGCCTTTCAGCTTATCACTTGTGATAAGGCTCGCCCCGCAAGATAGTGTTTGCCCGGTAGAGCTGTTCGAGCAGGATCAGGCGGGCCAGCTCATGTGGAAATGTCAACGGGGACAGCGACAAAGACCAGTCGCAGCTCGAAACCAATGCCGACTCAAGTCCCAGGTGCCCGCCGATTATGAAAACCACTTTTTTTACTCCTTGTTCCGCCAGCTTGTTCAGCCAGCGGGCCATGCCGGGAGAGTCGCAGGCCTCTCCCGAAAGATCGACCGCCACCCAACAGGCCTCCTCCGGCAGACGGGCCCTGAGGCGCTCGGCCTCCTTATCTAAAATACGCGCCGCCTGTCTGCCTCCCGGCTCCTCTTTTACCTCTTCGAAACTCAGGCGATGGCCGTAGCGGCGGATTCTACCCGCATATTCCTC
>CAZSTM010000166.1:0-8097 GCA_964609635.1 uncultured Gemmatimonadales bacterium | reverse complement strand
AACTCATCGAGGATTTATTCCTGATTACCGAAACTCTCTTGCCGATCAGTTTCGACCCTCCTGAAAGCAGTCCCACCGGGCGATAAACGAATTAAAAATCCGATTCTCACCCGTTCCATCCGCCCCCTATTGCGATTCTTTCCACATTTTTTCCAGGATGCCAATCTGCTCGGTCAATCCGTCAATATCAAAAACTCCGTCGTAACGCTTTAAAACCTCCATCAGGTCCATCAGCACCAGGGCGCCTCCCAGAGCCTCCACATCACCGGAGCTGGCGGAGATGTTATTCACCAGGCGGCTGACAACGGTCTTGACTTCCAGTGCCAGCTGCTTCCTGGTCCGGCTGTCGGCAGGGTCCGCACTGCCGATCTTGATTTTTTCCACCCTCGATTCCGCCGCCTCCAAGGTGTCGAGCAGACTTTCATTTTCCTCGAAAAATGACATCTCGAATATCCCCTGAAACGAGTGACTCCTGCAATAACTTACCTTTGGCGCAACTTTCCCCGCCGCGGTCCAAGAGACCGGGGAAGAAGCGCACCTTACGGAAGGTGATTATTCCACATTCCAATATAAGCCCGATCAGGACAAAAAAAAAGAGCCATCCCTGGCTCTTATCTTTTTGCGGAAGATGCAATCCTTTTAGTGACTCTTCAAGCTTCCTGCTGCAGGATCTGCCGCACTCTCTCCCTCGAAACACCTACCCTTCGGCCGATCTCGGCCTTGGACAAGCCTTTTTTCCCCAATTGGAAAATGACCTGCCGTTTATCCTGACTCATCTTACGCCATTTGGGCTTCCGCGCGCCCCTGGCGGTAAGAATCTGGGAGATCCGATTTTCAGTTAAGCGATATTTCTTAGCCAATTCCCTGGTAGAAGTTCCCCGCTGGTAATCGTTAAGTACCCGCTCATCCCTTTTTCTCAGAGAATTACGGTTGTTAGGCTTAATCTGAAAACCAAAGCGCAGCTTGTATCCCAGCAAGTTAAGAGCCATTGTCAAGCCTCTTTTCATTTTGCTCCTCGAATGAAAGTGTAAATTGTTTAGCTGAGAAAGCTGCTTGTTTCATATTTTATTATACGCATTAATCGTGCCAATGTTTCAAAAAAAAAATATTTCCCCCTGAAAATTTTTCTGTTACCCGGACAATAACATGTCATTCAATCTGCAACAAAAAAGTCAGTTGAAGTCCTCTATTATCTCCCCGGCCCGGCCCGACATCTCGGCCAGCGCGCGGATTATCTGTTTTAACGCCCGGCGTTTCGAAACCGGCTTGATCAGGAACGAGGGCGGGCTTAGCGAGGCTACCTTCTTTTCACCTTCCACCTGGTCCAGAATTCCGGTTATCGGAGCAAGGCGGTACTTCAGAGTACGGCCGAAATCCAATTTGCAGTAATTTTCTGAGATAAAAAGCGCTTCCATCCCCAGCCGGGAGGCGTAGATCTTGAGACGGGTTTTATCCAGGAGGTCTACGGCTTCTTCCGGCAGGGGGCCGTAACGATCGGCAAGCTCCTCGCCCGCCTCATCCAGGTCAGCAGGATCGGTGATCGCCGAAATTTTACGGTACAGCGAAAGCTTCTGTTTCTGGTCCGGGACATAGGCTTCGGGTAGGAAGGCGGGTAAATCCAGAGTGATTTTGGCCGCGGCGATATCGGCAGTGGGCCGTTCATTTTTCAGCCTGGAGATGGCCTCTTTAAGCAGCTTAAGATAGGTATCGAAACCCACGGCGTTGATAAACCCGTGCTGCTGGCTGCCCAGCAGGTTGCCCGTGCCGCGCATCTCCAGATCATGCATGGCGATCTCATAGCCGCTGCCCAGTTCGGTGTACTCCTCCAGGACCCGCAGCCTTTTTATCGCCTCATCGGTGACCAGTCGCAGGGGCGGCACCAGCAGGTAGGCATAGGCCCGGTGGTAGCTGCGACCCACCCGGCCGCGTAACTGGTAAAGCTGGCTCAGGCCGAAGCAGTCTGCGCGGTTGACTATGATTGTGTTGGCGTTGGGAAAGTCCAGGCCGTTCTCGATTATCATCGTGCTCAGCAGGATATCGATCTCGCGGTTCTGGAAACGGCGCATGCTGGTTTCGAGCTCGCGCTCCGGCATCTGGCCGTGGGCCACTCCGATCCGCGCGGAGGGTATTATTCTGCGCAGGAAACTCAGCAAGGAATAAATCGAGCCGATCCGGTTGTGCACGAAAAACACCTGCCCGTCACGAGCCAGCTCGCGGCGGATTGCCTCGGCAATCACCTCCTGGTCGAACGCACAGACCTGGGTTATGATCGGCAGACGATCCTGCGGGGGTGTGGTGATTAAAGACAGATCGCGGACACCCATCAGGCTCATGTGCAGGGTACGCGGAATAGGAGTGGCTGTCATCGCCAGGGTATCCACCTGGTGCTTGAGACGTTTCAATTTCTCTTTCTGGCGCACCCCGAAACGCTGCTCCTCATCGATTACCATAAGGCCAAGGTCCTTGAACCTGACATCCCTGCTCAACAGGCGGTGGGTGCCGATGATTACATCCATCGTTCCCGATTCAAGACTTCGTAAAACCTCTTTCTGCTCCCGCGGACTTTTGAACCGGCTCAAGGTCTCCACTTTCACCGGGAAATCCGCCAGGCGCTCGCTGAACGTGATATAGTGCTGCTGGGCCAGGACGGTAGTAGGCACCAGGATCGCCACCTGCTTGCCATCCTGTACCGCTTTGAATGCGGCGCGCAAGGCCACCTCGGTCTTGCCGAAACCTACATCTCCACAGAGCAATCTGTCCATGCAGGAGCTGAGCTGCATGTCTTGCTTGATATCCTCGCTTGCCCGGAGCTGGTCCGGGGTCTCCTCGTAAACGAACGAGCCCTCAAGCTCGCGCTGCCAATCCGTATCGGCACTGAAAGCGAATCCCCCGTGAACCTTGCGCGCGGCATAAGTCTCGATCAGTTCCTCGGTCATGTCCTCGATTGCTTTGACCGTGCGGGCTTTCATCCTGGCCCACTGCACTCCGCCTATCTTGTGCACGGTCGGTACGGCGCCGTCCTCGCTGCTGAAACGCTCCACCAGAGACAGCTGGTCGATCGGCACATACAGAAATTCACCGTCGGCATACTCGAGCCAGAGACACTCCACCGAAAAGTTCTCGGTGCGGATCTTTTTCAATCCCCGGTAGCGGCCGATTCCGTAGTCGATATGTACCACATAATCGCCCTCGGTAAGGCTGGAGAAGCTCTCCAGCGAGGGGGCACGCTTGTAGCGCCCGCGGCTGCGGACATGGCGGAATCTCCGAAATATCTCGTGATCGGTGTAAATGACCATACCCGCTTCGCGGTACACAAAACCGGTTTCCAGACTGCCCAGGCATAAGCCGGCCAATTCGGCGGATTCCTCGAGCAGCTCCTCCAGCCGCTCCAACTGACCGGGTGTGTCGCAAAGGATATAGCTTTCCCTCTGACGGTTGAAATCGAGGTTTAAGTTCTTTCGTAACAGGTCGATGTCACGGTTTACGGCCGGGGGTTCGCGTGTGTCGAATCTGACAGAGACTATATCCTCGCTTTTCCCGGCGCGAGTATGGAGACTGCACAAATCCGCCCGGGAGAAATTTTCAAAATACGCGCAAAGCTCATCCGCCGAGAGAAAAAGCTCTTCCGGCTCACTGTATATCGCCCCTGCGCGCTCCACCGCCCGCTGGTAAAATCCCTCTAATTCGTAGTAAAAACTCTCGGCTTCCTCGATCACCGAATCGTATTCATCGAATAGAAAAAGGGTGTCGCCGTCCAGGTAATCGAAGATTCCTTTCAAAGGGCGCTGTTCATCCTGTTCGTCCCTGCGCCAGGAGAACGGTTCCGCCACCGGCAGAACCACCGCCTCCTCCAGACGACGAACCGAGCGCTGAGTGGAAATCTCGAAAAATCGAATCTCGGCGATCTCATCGCCGTCGAGCTCCACCCGCACTGGATTCTCCATCCGGTAACCGTAGATATCCAGAATGCCCCCGCGCAAGGCGAAAGTTCCCACCTCCTCGACCATGGCTTCCCGAGCGAAACCCATGTCTGTCAAATCACCCAATAGCCGTTCGAGTTCGATCCTGTTTGCAGTGCGCAGAGTGAGCACTTTATCGCAAAAGCTCTCCGGCGGCAGCACTTTCTGAATCAGACTCTTCACCGGGGCCACTGTTATCCCGGCCCTACGGTGCATCAAGGCTGAGAGTATCTCGATGCGCCGTCCGACAATCTCGCAGTCCTCGGTAGTCTCCTCATAGGGCAGCACCTCCCATTGAGGGAAAAGCGATACCTTCTCCGCTGCCAGGAAGTTCACCAGGTCCGCCTCGATCTTCTCCGCTTGCCTGGCCCCGCGGGTCACCAGCAGCACGCTGCCCGAACGGCTGCGGCTCAAGCCCGCCGCCACAAAGCTCTTGGCCGAACCGTAAAGGTTCCCCAGCTGCAAGGCGGCTCTTTTCCCTTCCGCTCGACCGGTATCCAGATGATCCAGAACCTTGCTGAATTTCTTGGTTTCAAACAGGATGTCTAATAACTTCTCGAGCGAGGACATCAGCAACTATTTCCCAAATTTCTGGTTATTGGCTACCAGCTGTTCGGCAACCAGCAGCACGATGGCCAGGATTATCAGCAGCGGCCAGGCCTCTACTCCGCCGCGTTCCATAAACACGGCCTGTGAGAGTTCCTCATCCGGGCCGACTATCCTCAATCCCGCTTTATCGAAAAGACCTGCCAGTTTTTCCGGGTCCTCGAGCCTGAGGTCCGATTCTGCGGTTTTCAACCCTATACTGAAGGCCCCTGCCAGTTTGCCGCCGTCATATATCCGGTAGGTGCCGGGCAATTGAGTTTCAGTGAAAGCAAACCGTGAAATTTCTCCCGGCGTCAGCCTGAACCGTCTTTCATCCGGGCCGTGTATTTCCATTTGTTCGGTATTTTTGCCGATGCCGAAAAAAATGTCCACTGTTTCGCCCACCGTATAACCGCGCTTTATTATAGGTCTATCCTCTGTCATCAGGGTAATCAGCGCGTGCAGGAAAGGCACGAAAAGCGGTGTCTCAGGCAGTTCACACTCTTTTGGATCGGCTGGATCAGCGGCGACCACCGCCGCCTTGAGCCTTTGGGTGTGGACCAGTCGCAGCAGGGTTCCACCTCCGGCCAGGGGCATGTCCCAGAGCATGGGGGCCGCCGCGCCGCCGTGAACGGCGGCCGCCGGGAAATTCCCGGCGCTCGGCAGGCTCCGTCGCACAAACACCTTGATCTTCTCCAGCCCTCCGATAGCCTCGAACAGTGGAGCGAAAACAGAGCCTGCCGAGGCGGCGGCCCCTGTTTTTTCCCGCGGCGAATCATAGGCGCCCTGTTTCGAGCTTACCGCGGCCCCCAGCTCAAGCGGTAACCCCAGCCGCGCGAGCGCGGCATTATAATTTTTCAGGTCATTTGTTTCATCGGTATCGCTGCCGGAGGGAAACACCAGCACATTCGCTCCACGCAAAGCCGCTTGCTCCCAGAACCTCTGCTGAGATTGGGCGGGAAAATCCAGGCCGTGAAGGATAATCAGGTCCGCACGGTCGAAAACGGAAGATGCCTGGGGAAGGGTCACCCTGCGGGAGAGAGCAAGCGGACTAGAACTTCCTTCAGAGAGTACCTCGAGGGCCGTACCCAGGAAGTCCGAGGTTCGTCTGTTTCTTTCAACAAATAGTACCATGGCCCGCGAGGGGACGTTGATCACCGTGGAGCGGCGGTTATCCGCTTCCAGGCCGTCGGCATCCAGCACCGCGGTCAATTCGTGGCAGCCTGCTTCCATAGCGGGCAACTCCACCACCACCGAGCCGGTCTCATTCGGCGGCACCACCGCCTCTCCCTGCGCCACCAGCCTGTCGTCCAAATAAAGCCGCGGCAGGCACTGGATGTTCTGGACTCCGCCGTAATGCGCCACCTCTATGGTGACTTTCAGCGGCACCCCGGGCCTTACCAGTTCTCCGGGCATAGTGATCGAGACAATCGAGAGGTTCTCCGGCTCGGCCTGGTGGGACTCCACCAGGTACCAGCGGATTCCGGAGTTAAGGTTAACCTCCAGGCTGTCCCTACCCAGGAATCCTCTCTGGCGGTCGCTAAAGAGATAAACCTCGCGGACATCCACCGAGGTTTCGGCTTCCAGGAGATCCGCGGCGGCTGTCAGGGCCGCAGCCAGGCTGGTGGCATAAGTCCCGGGCTGTTCCGGATATAGAATTTCGGGAGAGAAAGTGTTCTTCTCGCTCCTGCGACTCCAGTGCTCTCCCAAGATCCGGTAGCCCTCATCGGCTGTTATCACCCGGTAACGGTCTGAGGGATTGAGCCAGCCGGAGATAAGTTTCAATCTCTTGAGAAGAAACTCGAAAGCGGAGCCTTCCCGGCCTACATAACCCAGGCTGGCCGAGGTATCGAGGATAAACACCGCGGCGCTCGGCAGGTGATCGGTCGGCCCGGATCGAAAAAGGCCTTTAACCACGGGTCTTGCCGGCACCAGGACAAAAAGCGCGATAATGAGCGTACGCAAGGCCAGCAGCAGCCACTGGCGTATTTTCAGCTTGCGCATCCGGCGGTTCTGGATTTCCCTGAGCAGCATCAGCGAGCTGAATTCCCGCCTTTTGGCCCGGAAGCGATTGAAGAAGTGAATGATAAAAGGTATCGAAGCGGCCGCCAGGCCGAAGAGGAAAAACGGATTGAGAAAGTCGATCACCTTCAAACGCTCCTTTTAAGAATTAAACGCACTTATTCCACCCGACTTTTTTCAAGTCGCGAGGGAAGGAAGACCCTGCCCGGGAACAAGTTGTTTTCAAGTATTAAGTTATAAAAAAAGAGGCGTAAAATCCACCCATGTTCAATCTGGTTTTGCCGATACCGGGCAGGAAAAGATCTTTTTGGCAGCCGGATTGAAGACCGGCTGCAGTTTCATGCCCGGATGCCGAGAGAAAAACGCTGATAGATGGAAAAGTCAAACCGGCCTAAAGCCCCCCTGTCCTTTTCAACTGCCTCGCGGCCTCCTTGAAAGACAACGGCGAGAGATTATCCCTGTGGGCCAGCACAAACTCCCGCACCGCCTCGGGTGCGCTGTAGGAATATTCCCTCAGCGCCCAGCCGACAGCCTTGCGGATGAAAAACTCCTGTTCATCAGAGTGTGCCAGGCAGTAGCGGAACAGGCGTTTCCGGTCGGTAAGCTGCTTGTGCTTATTCTGGCAGAGCAGGGCACTTCTCCTGATCCACATGTCCCGGTCCTCGATCCAGCGGTCGATGACCGGCCACACTTCGCCCCGGCCGACAAGGATCGCACCTCCGACCAGATGTATGGCAATCTCATCCACAAAGTCCCACCACATTCCCTCGCGGATTAACTTTTCGTAGAGCCAAAGCGATTCAGGGCCGACAAACCGCCGATTGAGCCTCGCCAGAGCGACAGCGATGTATTTCTCCTCGCGGTGCGGCAGCCGCCACAGCTCGAGGATCGCATCCTCATAGGCCGCCCGGTTTTCGACAGGGAAACGCTGCTTTGCCTGGCGGGCGATCTCCCGCCGCGGACCGGCCTGCACTCCGTAAAAAGGCATGTCGGTTTTCATATATGCCGCCATGTTGACAGCTTTTTCAGGGTCGGCAACAGAAGCCAGCTTCTGTTTTACAAAGGCGGTAAGCTTTTGCATCAACCCATTTTCCGTTCAGTCGCTCGGTTCTGGTTGCCGGCGGGTTCCGGTTCTAAATCCGGCTCGAAACATTCTGGCACCGGCCGGCCGAGATTCAAACGGTCAGCTCCTCAGGCACGGGATAAATTTCTCCGGCGGCGGCGAGCTCGGCTTTTATCTCTTCGGTCAGGCCGATTTCCTCATCGGTAAGGTAGCAGGCCGGGTCCGGTGCGAACGGGTCGTTGAAAATCTTTTCGGCCCGCACGCGCAGCGAGCCGCCGCAGAGCGGGAAGTACTTGCAGACCCTGCAGCGGCCTTTGATTCTGCCGGCCCGGTCTTTCAGCCCGGCCATCAGGGGGTCCGAGGTGTCGCTCCAGATTTCGGAAAACTTCCGTTTGCGCACGTTACCGAAACTGTAGTGCATCCAGAACTGGTCGGGGTGAACCTCGCCGAAAAAGTCCACATCGGCGA